>JBBSFA010000107.1:0-7562 GCA_038239185.1 Elainellales cyanobacterium
CAAGCGCTGCGGGAACGAGTTCAAGAATTATTTGATCAATTGACGACAGATCAAGTGATGTCGGTGTCTGCTTACGACTTTATTCTAGAAGCACTTTTCTATGCGGCTTCACATTAAATTGGTATAAGGTTGTGGATTTGCTCAAGCTCTAAATGCCCGTTTCCATTCTTCAACATACGCTCTAACTCATTTGCTAAAACGATATGGTGCTTTTTCCGCTCCTCCGCAATAATTTCCTCAGCAGCTTCACGAAAGGCGCGATCGTCGTGCTTCTGATAGCTTTGTATAAGCTTTTTTAATAGATCTGCCCTTGCCATTACTCTCTCACCTACCAAGAAGGCACAGCCAGCATACTATCTAAGCGCTGATGATCCAATCAACATAACACTTTCTGTGAATTGCACCGCTGTAATTGGCATCAAATAAGTAGCCGTCAGAATTAATTACTCATAAGCGAGGCTGAAAACCTTAATTTAACGTGGCATTGTGTGTAAATTATTCTGTGCGACTACTTATTCACAAATGTTCAACCGCTCAAGCAATACAAATGTCCTATTATTTCAGATTCTATCAGTTAATAATACTGATTTACAAGGAAAATCTTTAATTTCAACCCTGTAAGTAGTCGTACAGAATTAATTACTCATGAGGGAGGCTGAAAACCTTAATTTAACGTGGCATTGTGTGTAAATTATTTTGTGCGACTACTTAACCCTATATCCTGGTTCATTTGAAGCTTTCGCTACTTGGGTCTAGATCTGCAAAACTCAATATCTGACTCTATAAGATTAAACAAAGTCAAAAAGCGGGTGAGGGTAATCGAAACCCTATCATTAGCTTGGAAGGCTAAGGTTTTACCACTAAACTACACCCGCGCAAAAGGTAAGCTGCGCGATCGCTAATCAAACCTGTACTAGGTTAGCACGCTTTCCGCTTGAGAGCAAGATTATTAAAAACCGCCGATCGCGATCGGCTGGGTGAAGGTGGGTAACGGAAGCGATCGCCTAGATGTACAGCATGATACACTTTTTATCAATTTAATTCATAGTATTAATCTAATTGGCTTATCTCAGGAAAATGAGAGTCTGTATTCTTAAAGGTATAGGGAAACACCTCATGCGATCTTTGAGATGAGTCAAATTCTTTACTACCAAGCAGGAGAAAAGGGGGCATGAGTGAAGAGGGACAAGGCGGACTACGGCTGTTTGGTCGTACCATTCCGCTCTATTTACAAATTGTGGTTGCGTTAATTTTCGCGGTTGCTTTAGGAGTCTTGATGGGTGCGGGTCACCCAGACGAGGCGCACAAAACTTTCATTGAGAATTTAGCCGTTCCCTGTACCCTGATTTTGAAAGCACTGCGGGCTTTGGCAACGCCGCTGATTTTGCTGGCGGTGCTCAACTCGTTTCTGACTACAGAAATTCCGGGGCGGGCAGGGCGGCGGCTAGCGTTTTTGTTAATCACCAATACGCTAGCTGCGATTCTGATTGGGCTGTTGGTGGCAAACGTGCTTAGACCCGGAACATGGGGGCAGTTGCCTGCGCCGACTCAGGCGGCTGAAAACAAAGCGCTCGATCCTTGGTCATTGCTGCAAGACTCGATTCCAGAAGCGGTGATTCAACCGTTGGTGAACAACAATGTGATTCAGCTCATCGTCGTGGCTTTGGCATTTGGCATTGCGCTGAGAGCGATTAAAACAGTGCAGCTAGAGCAGGGTAGAGCAGATTTTCTGCCGATCCAACATGCAGTTGGCACGATGTTTGCGGTGATTATCAAAGTGTTGACCTGGGTGATTGCGCTAGTGCCGATCGCCGTGTTTGGGATTGTGGCACGAACGATCGCCCTCAAAGGGTTTGAACCGTTTAAGACTTTGGGGGCTTTGGTGATTGCGGTGTTGCTGGCGTTAGCGCTGCAAGCTTGCTATTACCTGGTGCGTGTCCGCATGGGGTCTTGGGTGAATCCGTTGCGGTTCCTCAAAGGCGGCTCAGATGCGCTGCTGACTGCCTTTTCGACGGCTTCTTCGACGGCAACGATGCCGATTACGTTTGAAGCGCTCCAGGAGAAAATTGGGCTGCGGCAGGTGTCGGCATCCTTGGGAGCCTTGGTTGGCAGCAACTTTAACAACGATGGAACGGCACTGTATGAAGCGATGGCGGCTTTGTTTATTTCGCAGGTGCTGAATATTAATCTGTCGTTTCCGCAGCAGCTCTTAGTGATTCTCACCTCGATTTTTGCCTCAGTGGGTGCGGCAGGGATTCCGGAAGCGGGCTTGGTAACGATGACTTTGGTATTCACCTCGGTAGGGTTGCCAACGGAATATATTGCGCTGCTGATTACGGTGGATTGGTTCCTCGATCGCTGTCGAACTGCGATTAATGTCATGGGCGATATGGCAGTGAGCTGTTTGCTGGATGGGAAACAGTCCCAAGGGGCGATCGCGCCTACATTTGAAGATGATTTGGTGGCAGGCAGAAATTGAGTTGCTGAACTGCTCAAACAGCAGGGATGCCGGATTGCGGTAGCTCTGCTTTTTTGTAAAGTTTTTGTAAAATCTGGCGGGAGAGGGGCGTACTTTCCCCTGCCTCTCTCGTATGCTAGGTGACCTATGTATCCGTAAATCTACGAGTAGCAAGCCAGCCTAGCAATCTGCACCAAGAGCTTTATCTGCTCTTCACGGTCTGTGCTATGCTCCGATGCGTGTGTGGTGTAATGGAGTGTTAAGCAGTATGGTGTTATCTTCAGCATCGTCTGATGCATTACCTGAACAGGTGCGATTAAAAGTTTCTAAACCGGAAAGGCTTGAGGATTGGGGAAAGTTGAATCTACCCAATGCTCGCCTCTTTGGAACTGATGGGATTCGCGGTCGCGTTGGGGAACTGCTGACGGCTCCGCTGGCTTTACAGGTTGGCTTCAGCGCGGGGCAAGTCCTGCAAGCCCAATCTGGCAAGGGCGCGATCGTGATGGGTCAAGATTCGCGCAATTCTAGCGACATGCTGGCGGCGGCATTGTCCGCAGGTTTAATGGCAGCAGGGCTAGAGGTCTGGAATCTGGGACTTTGCCCAACTCCGATGGTGGCTTATTTGACCCACAGCACGGACGCGATCGGTGGCGTGATGATTTCCGCCAGCCATAATCCGCCAGAAGACAACGGCATCAAGTTCTTTGGCGATAGCGGCAATAAGCTTTCGATCGATCTACAGGCTCAGATCGAGTCTGTGCTGCGAGGGCTTCCCGATCGGTACTCCCCGATCGCGGATCAGCCACGCTGGGGGCAACAGTATTACCGACCTGGGCTGGTTAGCGCTTATATCGAATCGCTCCAGCGCCCATTGCCCCAGGTCAACCTGAGCGGTCTAAAAATTGTGCTCGATCTGGCTTGGGGGGCGGTGGTAGAAGTGGCTCCGATCGTGTTTCGCCAGATGGGAGCCGAGCTGATTTGTCTGCACGATCGCGCTGATGGCGATCGGATTAACGTCAACTGCGGTTCAACCCATCTGGATTCGCTCAAGGCAGCGGTTGCGAACCATCAGGCAGATATGGGCTTTGCCTTTGATGGGGATGCCGATCGCGTCATGGCGGTGGATGGTCAAGGGCGCGTGGTCGATGGCGACTATATTTTGTATCTGTGGGGGCAAGCCCTGCGTCGGACTAACCAGTTGCCGGATAGCTTGATCATCTCTACCGTGATGGCAAATTTGGGGTTTGAGAAAGCTTGGCAGCAGCAGGGTGGGCAGTTGGTGCGGACGAATGTGGGCGATCAGTATGTCCAGGCTGAGATGATCCGGTGGGGTGCGAAGCTGGGCGGGGAACAATCGGGGCATATTCTCTGTCCTCACTATGGGGTGTCGGGCGATGGGCTGCTGACGGCATTGCATATTGCGGCTTTGGTTTCTCAGGCGGAGACTTCTTTGGCGGATTTGGTCAGCCAGAGTTTTCAAACCTATCCCCAAATTCTGCGAAATGTGCGGGTGGATGACCGCGATCGCCGCCTAAGCTGGCAGGATAGCGATTCGCTGCAACAGGCGATCGCAAATGCCGAAGCCGCAATGGGCGATCAAGGACGGGTGCTCGTCCGGGCTTCTGGCACAGAGCCGTTGATTCGCGTCATGGTAGAAGCTGCCAGCGCTGAACTGACGCAGCACTGGACAGAAACTCTGGTGTCGGCAGTGCAGCAGTACGCCACCTAGCGGCTAAGTCTTAGCATTGAAACTAAACATTTGCCAGAGTGAGCTAAGTTATCCGCTAAAATAGCTCTCCAGATCACTCCTCATTTCTTATTTCTGTGAACTCGCTGAATAATGCGCTGACTTTGTTTTTTAGCCTGCTGGTGGAAGCGCTCCCTTTTCTGATTTTGGGGGTGCTGTTTTCCAGCGCGCTGCTTTTATTCGTCGATGAACGCAAGCTGATCGCGATCGCCCCCAAAAATCCGCTGCTCGCCGCTCTGCTGGGTAGCCTAATCGGCTGCATTTTTCCGGTGTGCGAGTGTGGCAACGTGCCTGTGGCAAGGCGGCTGATTGTGCAAGGCGCTCCCGCCGCCATGTCGATCGGCTTTTTGCTGGCGGCTCCTACGGTCAATCCGATCGTCTTTTGGGCGACCTGGACAGCCTTTCGCGACCAGCCAGAGCTAGTTTTTCTGCGAGTCGGCTTTACGCTGCTGATCGCCACAATTATCGGCTGTGTGTTTAGCGCTCAAAAAGATCTGCGTCCTTTGCTTCAGCCGGCGATCGCCCGCACGATGCCGATCGCTGCGATCGAGCAGGGGCGATCGGATCAGCGCAGTTTGAAAGCGCGCGCCCGCAACGTGATGCAATCGGCGTTGCCGCAGACTGAAGCTTTTCCGGGGTCAGATTCTCCGGGGTCTGACCTGCTGCAATCTGGCACTTTTATTTTGGGTCAATCCAGCCAGCCGTTTCAGTTCGATAATCTGCCCTCATCTGCCGCGCTGGCGGCTAGCTCGACTTTGGCGCGTCCCATGCCAGAACGGTTGCGGCTGGCTTTAGACAACGTGATCCAGGAGTTGCGGGAGCTGGGCGGTATTCTGGTGATTGGCAGTGCGATCGCGGCGGTGGTTCAGACTGCTTTTCCGCGTGAGATGATTCTGGGCTTGGGTCAAAGTCCTGTCACCTCGGTGGTGGCGATGATGACTCTCGCCTGCATCGTTTCAATTTGCTCTACTGTGGATGCCTTTTTTGCGCTTTCTTTCGCCTCGGCGTTTACCAGCGGTGCATTGCTGTCTTTCCTGGTGTTTGGTCCCATGTTTGACCTGAAAAACATTGCGCTGCTCTCCTCGGTGATGCGCCCCAGAGCGATTTTTTATCTGTTCACTCTGGCAGCACTGCTTACGTTTTTGCTGACGCTGCTGGTGAATTTATATTGGAGTTAGGATGTCTGCTTCTGTCAAACCCAACCCTCGACGATCGGCTAAAGGATTCTCTCAACGGCAGCTTCTGCTGGATTTAGCTGCGCTTCTCGCCTGGGGCATTCTGCTGCTGAAGTTTTGGCTGACTGGCAAGATCAATATTCTGCTGCACCCGGATTATGTTTGGTTGGCTTATTCGGCAGGCTTCTTTTTGATCGCCATTGTGATTGTGAAAGCGACCCAATATGTTTTGAGCTTGGCAAAGCAGTCACCGCGCCAGCCAGCAGTCAACCCTCAGCACTTTTCGCTGTTCCCGCCGGGATGGGGCAGCGCGTTGTTTCTGATTGTCGCTTTGTTTGGGCTACAGTTTACGCCGCAGCCCTTTACCAGCCAAACGGCGATCGAGCGGGGCGTGGCAGATACACTGACGATGACCCGATCGCAGCCGCAAGCGTTTCGGGGTGGGAACGATCCGGCAAAGCGATCGCTGGTGGAATGGATTCGGCTGCTGAATGTTTACCCGGAGCCAGATGCCTATACGGGACAGAAGGTGAACCTGAACGGCTTCGTGATCCACCCGCCAGAATCGCCGCCGGACTACCTTTCGATCGCCCGCTTTGTGATTACCTGCTGTGCCGCAGATGCTTATCCGGTGGGGCTACCTGTGAAGTTGACCGGGGGCGATCGATCGCAGTACCCGGTGGATCAGTGGCTTCAGGTGGAAGGCGAGATGATTACCGAAACGCTGAACGGTAAACGGCAGTTGGTGATTCAGGCAAGTCGGCTGAAGGAAATTTCGGAGCCTGCGAATCCCTATGATTATTGATGCTTAAGCTTATTGATGTTGAAGCGATCGCCTGAATGGTAAAGTTTTCCTAACGTGCAAGTAGATTGGGAGAGCTATGAAGGCGCAAGTTTTTCGAGGGGTTAACCAACTGAGCTACGAGGAGATCCCTGTCCCAGACCTCGCACCCGATGAGGTGTTAGTCCAGGTGCAGGTGGTGGGACTCTGCCAGTCGGATATCAAAAAAATTCGCTATCCGCTCTACGAACCGCCCCGGATTTTTGGGCATGAAACCGCAGGCACGATCGCCGCTGTCGGGGCAGAGGTGCGATCGTGGCAGGTCGGTCAGCGCGTAGTTGTAATGCATCACATTCCCTGTATGCACTGCAACTACTGCCTTAACGAAAATTATTCAATGTGCGATGTCTACAAAAACGTCACCACGACCGCCGGGTTTTCCCCCAGCGGCGGTGGCTTTGCCGACTATGTGAAAGTGCCCGGTCACATTGTGCGAAACGGCGGCTTGATCCCGATTCCCGATCAAGTCACCTTTGAGCAGGCTAGCTTTGTCGAACCGACCAACTGCTGCCTCAAAGCCGTCAAAAAAGCCCAGATTGCGCCAGGTCAAACGGTGCTGATCACGGGGGCAGGGCCAATCGGTCTGATGTTTATCATGCTGGTCAAATATTTCGGGGCACGGGCGATCGCTACTGATTTGATCCCCAGCCGGATCGATCGGGCGATTAGCGTTGGAGCCGATGCCGCTTTTGATGCCCGCGACCCAGACCTGTCCGCCAAAATCCAGGCTTTGACGAACGGCATGGGAGCAGACACCAGCCTATTGGCAGTGCCCAGCGAAAAAGCCTTCTTCCAGGCGCTCGACTGCACTCGCAAAGGCGGCAAAATCCTCTTCTTCGCTGAGTTTCCCGATGAAGTCGAGATTCCGATTAACCCGAATGTTCTGTATCGCCGCGAGATCGATCTGATGGGCAGCTATAGCTCCTCTTTTAAGGTGCAAGCGTTGGCGGCAGATATTGTGTTTCGCCAGCAAATTGATGTGGATGCGCTGATTAGCGATCGCTATGCGCTCAAAGATTTGGCGGCTGCGGTCGAACAAGCCGTTGCGCCCACGCCAGAAACGCTGAAGATCTTGATTTATCCAGGACGGTGAGGCTCTACGAAAACAAAAAAGGTCACAGCAAGCGGCGAGCGCCCAATGTGACCTTATGACCAACCAAATGTCCTTACAGCTTCAGTATTCCCCGATCGCTGACGCAACTAACATTACTGTCATCAGTAATTTCTTTAGGCTTTCAACCCTGAATCTGAGTGAGTGCTGATTCGCCGTTCGCTGATTCGCTGATTAAAGAGGGCTGCTCCAGCGGCATAGGCTGAGTTTGGGCGATCGCGGCTTTGACA
>JBBSFA010000108.1:0-7546 GCA_038239185.1 Elainellales cyanobacterium
AAGGACATCGGTTCATCAACGGCGTATTGCGGCGAGTCAGCGATCGGCTGTCTTCTAAAACGCCGATCGGCGTGCCAGAAAAATTGCCAGATAATTTACTAGAAGCAGTCCCAGAAGCCTTACCAGAAGAAGTGTAAACCGCTCGAAACCTGACGAGCGATCGCGTTTTTCTCTACAGGTAGTAGTGCAAAATAGTTTTGCAGACTAGTTTTGATCGCAAGTTTCGGGAGGGTTTATGGCTCCGTTCAATTGGTTCAATCGCCAGCACAGTGACCAAGAGCCGCCAGCCGACTCCCCAGAAGATTCGCCTGAAGTGACAACTGAGCCAGCCTCAGAGGAAGCCCAGGCAGAAGCCGAACCTGCGATCGCCCAAGATCAGCTCGACTGGGCAAAGCTAGCTTACGAAAATATCCGCAAACGTCAGCAGCAGGAAGCCGCTGCGGCACAACCGGAAGCTCAAGCGCCAGTGGTAATTCCAGAAACTTCAGAAGCGATCGCCGCTGAAGAAGAATCTCCAGTAGCAGAGGAATCGCTCGAAGAATCGCCTGAAGCTGAGCCGATCGCCGCTGAGCCAATTGCTACAGAACCGATCGCCGCAGAACCAGCCCCTTCGGAAGAAGTCCCCGATCTTGACAGCCCCTCTGACATTGCAGAACCGATCGCAGAACCGATCGCTGCCGAAACAGCCGCACCGTTGCCCTTCTGGGCACAAGCCGAAGCCGAGCGCCTAGAGCGTCTGGAGCGTTTGAAGGAAGAAGCGATCGCCAACGAAACGCCGATCGTTGCTCCCGCTGCCGCGATCGAAACGGCTCCTTTGCCAGAGTTCACCCTAGACGAAGGCTTCATTTGGTCTGCCGAAATTCTGGCAGCACAGGGACGACGACCCGAAGACATTTCGCTGGAAGAAATCACCTGGCTGAAGCGACTACGCCAAGGCTTAGACAAAACGAGGCGCAGCCTTGTGAACCAGCTCAAGGCGATCGTGGGACAAGGACCACTGAACCAAGATGCTGTAATGGAGATCGAGTCGCTGCTGCTGCAAGCCGATGTCGGCGTGGAAGCGACCGATTACATCGTGGACTCGCTGCAAGCCAAACTGCGCCAGGAAGTCTTACCGCCCTCCGAAGCGATCGCCTACCTGAAGCAACTGCTGCGGGACATGTTAGAAAAGCCCTTACAGCAGGCAGAATCGCCGCTGTTCGTGCCCGAAAAAGACAAGCTGAATATTTGGTTAGTCACCGGAGTCAACGGAGCCGGGAAAACCACCACGATCGGCAAGATCGCCCACATCGCCCAAAAATCTGGCTACCGCTGCCTAATTGCCGCCGCCGATACGTTCCGCGCTGCCGCCGTACAGCAGGTTCAGGTTTGGGGCGATCGCAGCAACGTGGAAGTGATTGCCAATCCCGGCAAGAACACCGACCCGGCGGCTGTGGTGTTTGATGCGATCGCAGCGGCTCAGTCGCGCAATACCGAGCTGCTGATCATCGACACTGCCGGACGCTTGCAAAACAAGAAAAACCTGATGGACGAACTCAGCAAAATTCGCCGGATTATCGACAAAAAAGCCCCCCATGCCAACGTCGAATCGCTGCTCGTGCTGGATTCGACCCTCGGTCAGAACGGCTTGCGCCAAGCGGAAGTTTTCTCCGAAGCCGCCAAGCTCAGCGGCGTGGTGTTGACGAAGCTGGACGGAACCGCCAAAGGGGGAATTGCTCTCGCGGTCGTGCAGCAGTTAGGCTTGCCGATTCGCTTCATTGGCGCAGGTGAAGGCATTGAGGATTTACGTCCCTTCTCAAGCTATGAGTTTATCGAGGCGCTGTTAAGCGGTTGATCACCCAGAAAAGCCAGATCCCCGGCTTTTTTCAAAAAAGCCGGGGGTCTTCGAGTATCAAGAAGCCCACGCGATCGCGCAGGCTCCTCTTCCATAACCCAATAACTACGTTTCTTCTACAACCTTGACCTTCGTCGCCAATCCCAGAAACTTCAGCACCGAAATCATCATCCAGGTCGGATCAATTTCCCACCACTTCAAACCATGTCGTGCTGAGTATTGATACATGTGGTGATTATTGTGCCAACCCTCGCCATAGGCTAGCACGGCTGCCCACCAGCAGTTTGTCGAGCGATCGGGTGAATCATACGTCCGATAACCAAACTTGTGCGTGGCGCTATTCACCAGCCAGGTGCAGTGGTAGACCACCACCAAGCGCACAAACACGCCCCAAAACACAAACGACCAGCCGCCGATCAAGTACAGAATTCCAGCAAATGCTACCTGAATCCAAAAGAAATACTTATCCATGAACTGGTAGATCGGATCATCTGCAATGTCTTTGGTGAGGCGAGGCACCTCTGCCTCTGCCGGAACCTCATACAGCATCCAGCCCATATGGCTCCACCAGAAGCCTTTAGTTGAATCATGGTGATCCACATCTTGATCTGAGTAAAGGTGGTGGTGGCGATGCAGCCCCACCCACCAAATGGGACCACCCTGCATCGAGAGCGTCCCGCAAAACACCAGAAAGTACTCTAACCATTTGGGAGTTTGAAAGCTGCGATGCGTCAGCAGCCGATGCCAGCCCAAAGTGATACCTAACCCCCCCGTCACCCAATGCAGCACTAGGGCAAGGATGACACCCCGCCAGCTAAACAGCCCTGGCAGGAAAGCGCAAAGCGCTGCAATGTGGAGGGCTGTCATGAAGACAATCACCGTCCAGTCACGGGGGAGTTTGGTTGAAGTTGCAATAGTCATGAAGTCATCTCAAGGCAAACAGCACCGATCGAGTCAGAACTAAGGTTTCGAGGGCGATTCTTCCGGCAGTTTGATCTTGGTTGCCAATCCCAGAAATTTCAAGACAGAAATCATCATCCAGGTTGCATCGATTTCCCACCATTTCAAGCCATGCCGCGCCGAATACTGGTGGCTATGGTGATTGTTGTGCCAGCCTTCGCCATACGCCAACAAAGCCACCCACTAGCAGTTTGTGGAGCGATCGGGTGAATCATACGTCCGGTAGCCAAACTTGTGCGTCGCGCTGTTCACGAGCCAAGTGGTGTGATAGACCGCAACTAAACGCACAAACACGCCCCAAAACACGAACGACCAGCCGCCCAGCAGGTACAGAACGCCAGCAAATGCTACCTGAATCATGAAGAAATAGTCATCCATGAACCGATAGATCGGGTCATTGCCAATATCTTTAGTGAAGCGGGGGACTTCTACGTCAGCCGGAACCTCGTAAAACATCCAGCCCATATGGCTCCACCAGAATCCTTTCGTCGAATCATGATGATCGACATCCTGATCGGAGTAGAGGTGATGGTGGCGGTGGAGTCCTACCCACCAGATTGGGCCACCCTGCAAGGAGAGCGTACCGCAGAAGGCCAAGATGTACTCTAGCCATTTGGGAGTTTGAAAGCTACGGTGAGTGAGCAGGCGGTGCCAGCCCAAGGTGACTCCCACACCAGCCGTTAGCCAGTGCAGCACGAGGGCAAGAATCATGCCATTCCAGCTAAACAGACCTGGAAGGAAGGCAAAGATTGCTGCGATGTGAATTGCCGCCATAAAAATGATGACAACCCAGTCATAGGAAAGTTTGGTCGAAGTTGCAATAGTCATGAAGTCATCTCAACGTGAACAAAATAGGTGCTCTAGCTTTGCTACTTTTTAAACGATGTATCGTTTTAAAAAATAGCAGCCTAATTTAAAACACCACCGAACAGTGTGCCAATCTGCGCGACAATAGAATCCCAAACCGCAATCACCCCCCCAGATTAGGAAGATTCAGTAGCAATGAGCAGCTTAGAGCAGCTTCAACAGGCAGAACAGGCACTATGTCAAATCTTTTCTGGTATTGACGCTCAGGTCAAGAAAAATTTACGCCGAGTGCTAAATGCTTTCCGACAACATCAGGTCGGAGTCCATCACTTTGCCAGCGTTTCGGGCTACGGGCATGATGATCTGGGACGACAAGTGCTGGATCAAGTGTTTGCAGAAATTATGGGAGCCGAAGCAGCAGCAGTGCGAGTTCAATTTGTCTCTGGGACTCATGCGATCGCCGCTGCGCTCTACGGTGTCCTTAGACCGGGTGATGAGCTACTCGCAGTGGCAGGAGCGCCTTACGACACGCTTGAAGAAGTGATCGGACTGCGGGGACAGCGCCAGAATTCTTTGGGTCAAGCGGTGGGGCAAGGGTCCCTTAAAGACTTTAACGTTGATTACCGCCAATTGGATCTGACCGAAGCTGGCGAAGTAGATTGGGAAAGGCTCGCCCATGCCGTCCGACCGGAGACAAAACTGGTGCATATCCAGCGATCGTGCGGCTATTCATGGCGACCTAGCCTCTCCATTCTAGACATTGAAAAAATTTGTCGTCTGGTCAAACAGCAAAATCCCAATACAGTTTGCTTTGTAGACAACTGTTATGGCGAATTTGTTGCCGATCGCGAACCCACTGCCGTTGGCGCAGATCTGATGGCAGGATCGCTGATCAAAAATCCAGGCGGGACGATCGCCACTGCGGGCGGCTACGTTGCTGGACGCGCTGATCTGGTGGAGCTAGCCGCCTGCCGCCTGACGGCTCCCGGCATTGGCAGCGAGGGCGGAGCCACCTTCGACCAAAATCGGCTGTTGTTTCAGGGGCTATTTCTAGCGCCGCAGATGGTCGGGGAGGCGATCAAGGGCAATCATCTGACGGCGACTGTCTTCCAGCAGTTGGGCTATCCGGTGAATCCGCTGCCCGAAACGCCCCGCCGCGATGTGATTCAAGCGATCAAGCTGGGTTCTCCAGAAAAAATCCTGGCTTTCTGCAAAGCCATCCAGACCCATTCCCCGATCGGCTCCTATCTCAGCCCTGTGCCCGGAGAAATGCCGGGTTACGCGAGTGAGCTAGTGATGGCAGGCGGCACATTTATCGAAGGCAGCACTTCAGAATTTTCGGCTGATGGCCCATTGCGCGAACCCTATGTCGTGTTCTGTCAGGGGGGGACGCATTGGACGCATGTCTCGATCGCCCTAGAAGCAGCGATCGAAGCGGTAGGAGCCGCAGACGCTTGATTGCCGATATAATCAATTCTGTAGATCGATCCCTGCCGCTGCGGACTAGCTGGAGCAAAAACACTATGGCGTTGATTACAACAGGCAAAAAGCTGATTAAAGACCTGCAAGCCTCCGGCGCGTTGGGGCTATATACGCCGCTCGAAGGGGGACATGAGGGACGCTATCAACGGCGCGTCAGAGCAGCAGGCTACACGATGCTGACCATCACAGCGCGAGGGTTGGGCGATCTGGACTCCTACCTGATGAATGTGCATGGGATGCGTCCGGCGCACTTGGGCAAGAAAACCCTGGAGCGCGAAGGTGCCGTGGGCTATCGCCAGTTTGTCGCTCCGATCGCAGGCTACCAGCTCGAACATCTTCCCCCCAAATCGAAAGGGTTGGTGATTTGGCTGCTGGAAGGAAACATCCTGTCGCAACAAGAATTGCAGTATTTGATCTCTTTGCCCTCGATCGAACCTAGAATCAAAGTCATGGTCGAGATGGGCGGCGGTCGGTTCTTTGACTGGAAACCATTACAGAGTTTTATCGCAGCAGCTTAACTCGATAGGGATTGAGCAGAATTGCCCTGGGATCAATTCTCTGGGATCAATTCGCAGTGGCAATTTGTAATACATGCAAGTTCTTCATCTGTGCGGTAGACTCCAAGATAGAGCGAGTTAAATTGCTCATTTTGGACTACGCTTATCTGTACTACCCGTTTTTTGTCAGCACGATCGGCTGGCAGGGCTGTCAGCCAGCGTAGATTACCTGTTAGCGTACTCACCCTACTTGTAAGGGTAATTAATTTGTACTACCCCTTACGCTCCTTAAGGGAGGGGAACTGGTTCAAGCTGATTTGCGGAGCCAGCTTTCAACACCTTCCTGCCGTGCGAAACTTGACGTTAGCGTATGCCTTGGCGGGTGCAGACTGCATTGATGTTGCTGCCGACCCAGCCGTTGTTTTTGCCGCCCGTGATGCGCTAGAAGTGGCAGCCAGCTTGGCACAGGCTGCTAATTCGCGAGGCTACTTGTCCCACCTGCCCTGGCTGATGGTCAGCCTTAATGATGGTGAAGATCCCCATTTTCGCAAAGCCGAATTTGATCCCCAAACCTGTCCCACGGACTGCCCGCGCCCCTGTGAAACCATCTGTCCAGCCCAAGCGATCGCATTTGTGCCCTCAGGCCTCGATCGATCCCCATCTGGAGTAATAGCAGATCGCTGCTATGGCTGTGGGCGCTGTTTACCCATTTGTCCCCTCGGCAAGATTACCACGCGATCGCATACTTCGCCGCCTGCGGCAAGTGCCCCGCTGCTGGCTGAGGTTGACGCGATCGAGATCCACACCCAGGTGGGTCGATTGACAGAATTTAAGCAGCTTTGGCAGGCGATCGCGCCTTTCACCCAAAGCCTGAAGCTGATTGCGATTAGCTGTCCCGATGGCGAAGGGCTAATTGACTATCTCTGGGAGCTGCATGACCTGATTACCCCACTGCCAGGTGAGTTAGTTTGGCAGACCGACGGTAGACCGATGAGCGGCGACATTGGCGATGGTGCGACTCGTGCTGCCGTTAAGCTAGGGCAAAAGGTGCTGAAGGCAAATCTGCCGGGATTTGTACAGCTAGCGGGCGGCACAAATGGTCACACGATCGAGAAAGCGGCAGCGATCGGCTTGCTCAAGGGTCAGAGCGAGGGGCAGAGCGATCGCCACATTGCGGGCATTGCCTACGGCAGCTATGCGCGCGTGCTGCTGTCACCTGTCCTAGAGAAACTTGAGCAATCTACTGGTGCAGCTCGGCTCCCAGTCCTAGAAGCTGACTCAACTCTCCTGTGGCAAGCGGTTGCGCTTGCTCACGCGCTGATTTCCCCTCTCAAAAAGCCCATGAAGCTGAAACAAAACATTCCGAAAGCTATTCCAGGGTTGATTTAAGCCGCTAACCCCTAACTTCCGCTTCTCCTTGCACTGCGTACTGTTTGGATCATCCATGACATTTAGCAACCCCGACCATCAATTGCACTCAGAAGACCGTTCGGACGAACAATCCGAAGAAGTGACGCTTCAAACGACCGATGACCTGACCCAACTGCTCGAAATGCTGCCAGACGAGATTCGATCGCTTCTCCAGCAGCACCCAAAGCTGAACAAGCTGATCGAAGTCGTGCTAGATCTGGGTCGCCGCCCAGAAGCTCGATCATGTTATCGAGCAGGTACACGTCGGCATCCGCCGAATGCTTCAGACGCTTCTTGTGCTTGAGATGCGTCTCGATGGTCTTGTTCACGGCCTCACGAATTGTCATCGCTGGGATGACAACCTTGCCGAGCACTATCTCATTGTACAGGTCGGCACGGAGCTTTTGCTCGAACGTCATCGCCGCCGTCTCGCTCGATGAACCGGTGGATTGCCGGATGCGACGGCCCTTGTACTCGAACTCGACCTGATAGAAGGGCGAACCCTCACGCTTGAACACTGCCACGACTACTCCCAACCGGGGTCTGTGGGACTGCT
>JBBSFA010000109.1:0-7542 GCA_038239185.1 Elainellales cyanobacterium
AAACCCCAAGCCAAATCCGGCATGTGGCACTGTGCCAAACCGCCGCAGATCCAAATACCACCACAGTTCTTCTTCTGGGATGCCCATCTGCCGAATCCGCGCTTCTAGCTTGTCCAGTCGTTCTTCCCGCTGAGAGCCACCGACAATTTCGCCAATCTTGGGCGCGAGAATATCCATTGCCCGAACAGTTTTGCCGTCTTCATTCAGCCGCATATAAAAGGCTTTGATCTGAGCCGGATAGTCTGTGACGATCGTCGGCTTCTTAAAATACTCTTCTGCCAAATAGCGTTCGTGCTCAGATTGCAGATCCAGCCCCCAAGACACCGGATACTCAAACTTTTTATCTGCCTTTTCCAGCAGGGCGATCGCTTCTGTATAGGTTAACCGAGCAAACTCATTGTGGATGATATTTTCGGCGGTTGCCAGCACCGTGTCATCGATTCGCTGATTGAAGAACTCCATGTCTTCGGGGCAGTGGTCTAAAACGTATTGGAAAACGTACTTCAGCAGGGCTTCCGCGATCGCCATATTGCCTTCTAAATCGCAAAATGCCATCTCCGGTTCGATCATCCAAAACTCTGCCAAATGGCGCGAGGTGTTGGAATTCTCGGCGCGAAATGTGGGACCAAAGGTGTAGACGTTGGTAAAAGCCAGTGCCATAATTTCTGCCTCTAGCTGACCGCTGACCGTCAGATAGGTGCGTTTGCCAAAAAAGTCCTGGCTAAAGTCAATTTGCTGATCTTTCGTCAAAGGCGGCTGCTTCAAATCCAGCGTCGTCACAGTAAACAGCTCTCCGGCTCCTTCGGCATCGCCAGCCGTAATCAGCGGCGTATGCGCCCACAAAAAGCCGCGCTCCTGAAAGAAAGTGTGAATCGCCGTCGAGCAGGCATTCCGCACCCGAAACACAGCGCCGATCGTATTGGTGCGCGATCGCAAATGGGCGATCGATCGGAGAAATTCAAACGAGTGCCGTTTTTTCTGCAACGGATAGGTTTCGGGATCGGCTTCGCCATACACTGTCACCGTTTCGGCTCGTAGCTCGATTCGCTGTCCTTTGCCCAGCGAGGGCACAATCTGACCCGATGCGGCGATCGCGGCTCCGGTGTTGAGCTTTTTGACCACTTCGGCATAGTTGGGCAAGTCTTGATTGAGAATCACCTGAAGCCCTGCCATTGAGGAGCCATCATTGACTTCCACAAAGGTAAATTCTTTCTGCTCCCGTTTGGTGCGAACCCAGCCTTGAATGGCGGCGGTTTCGTCGGGCTGTCCGGTTCTCAAAAGATCAAGGATGCGGCGAGTGGTCATGCTACTTGTCAGGATAATGTCAGGCTAGAAATCTCAACTTTCTACAACTTTAACCCGATCGCCTGGAACCTGCTGCCAATTTCACCGGGTTTTGAGCTTTCCTGCTCCTTTCTCTGGAATTCACAGTAGGCTGAATTAGGACTTTGTGGTAACAGACGCATGACCACGGGGCTGGTCTTAATTGCAGCGGTATTAATCTTGGGCGGGGTGATTGCGACCGTTGGCGATCGCCTCGGTACGAAAGTGGGCAAGGCGCGGCTGACCTTGTTCAATATGCGTCCGCGCAAAACGGCGACGTTGATTACGATTCTCACAGGCGGAATTATTTCGGCATCCACGCTGGGGATCTTGTTTGCCGTTAGCGACCAACTGCGAACGGGAGTGTTTGAGCTAGAGAAAATTCAGAGCGATTTGCGATCGACCCGCAGCGGATTAGACCAGGCAAAGATTGAGCAGCAGCGCACCGTTCAGCGGCTAAAACGGGCAAGGCAGCAGCAGGCAACCGCCCAGCGACGGCTAGAGCGAATCAACCAATCGCTGCAAGCGGCAGTGGAGCGGCAAGCCAAAACCGAACAGCAGTTGATCAGCACCCAGAGTCAGCTTCAGCAGGTGCAGTCCAACTATCAGCAGACGCAAAACCTACTGGCATCGATCTCGCAGCAGGCTTCCGGGTTGCGATCGGAAATTGGGCAGCTTCAGACCGATCGCCAAGAGCTAATCCGTCAGCGCGATGATGTGCGGAGCCAAATTGCCGAGCGGGATCAGGAAATTGCCCAGCGCGAGTCGCAGTTGCAAAAGCTGGAGGCACAGCGATCGCTGCTGTCCGAGGAAATCGCCACGCTGGGCGCGCAATACCAAACGCTGGATCAGGAATACCAAGATCTGCGGCAGGGCAATGTGGCGATTCTGCGAAACCAAACGCTGGCAGCGGGAGTTGTGCGGGTGGCTGACCCCAAGGCGGCACCGCAGGCACTCAACCGACTGCTGCGAGAAGCCAATCAGTTTGTCGGGCAACGCATCCGTCCAGACTCACCGCAGGTGAACGATCAGGTCGTGCAGCTCACCCAAGCCGAAGCTGAACAGTTGACCAACCAGATCAAAGACGGCAAAGTTTACGTCATTCGGATTCTCGCCATAGGAAATTATGTCGTCGGGGAACCTTGCGTTCTGGCAGGCAACGCTTGCGTCCAGGTGGCGATCAGCGCTATTCCCAATCAGCTAGTCTTCCGGCAGGGACAAACGATCGCTGCCACCACCCTCGATCCAACGGCACTGCAAGCGACCGAACTCAAAGATCGGATCAATGTGTTGATCCAGGCAGCGCAGTTTCGCGCTCGTCAGGCAGGCATTCTCTGGGAGACGATTCAGGTGCCCGATCGCGATCGGCTCACCGCTTTCTTCGATCATGTTAAGCAAGTGGGTCAGCCTGTCGAGATTCAGGCGATCGCGGCTGAAGATGCCTACACGGCTGGGATGCAGCTAGATTTGGTAGCGGTGCAGGCGGGACAGATCGTATTTGGAACAAATTAGCGGTTAGAAGGTGACTCGATCGCCAATCCGGGGATTGCCAAACCGCGACCAGGCGCTGCCACCGCGCAAAAACAGCTCCATCCAGCGAATGGGCGGACGGTTAGGCACTGTCCAGCCAGAACTACCTGGCGCAAACGCCAGCGTCCCTTCGGGTACTTTGAAACTGCCGTCCGAATAAATGGCATCGCTGACCACATCGCCAATCCGAATCACGATTTTCGTTTCGGGTTCTAGCGCGATCGCATCCGCCGGGATCGTCATTTTAATGTTGCCGTACCCATCGACCCAGGCAACTCGATCGCTTGGCACTTCTGGAATCTGGCCGGGAGGGATTACCTCTCCCAAAACGCTGTAATCTTCCTGGGCGATCGCACCTGCGGCAGGCGGAAAGACATCCCGCGATCGAAACTGGGAGCCGCCGCGCGAGACATTGATCGTATGCAAAGCTTTGGCATGGTCTTTGATAAACGACAGCGTGTAGCCCGCATTCACGCCGACCACTTTGACCCCGTTGGGCAACAGCGCATAGGTTAACCCTTCGCCTTCGTTATCTCGTCGGGCTTCTGGATCATCCTGACGGGGGGCGCAGTTGTGATAGATCAAGCGATCGGACACGCCGGGATTGAGTCCCAGTTGGGCAATCCAAAATCCGGTCGCCAAGGTGCTAAACGGCGGCACGGATAGCTCGTGAATTTGGGCATCTGGAATTGCCATCAGCAACCGCTGCTTGACTTCTGCAAATGCCGGATCACCAGTGCCATAGTCAGCAATAAGGGAGAGAAACATAGATTTGGGTAAGAATTTGGGTAGGAGAATCAGCTCAATCCTAAACAACGCTTTTTAAGTTTGGTTTTCTGGTTTGGTTTTCTGGTTTGGTTTTCTGGAATGAAGTGAGCGGTGATTGTAGTTAATCTCAGGCGGGAAAATTGAAAAACTGCAAGAGAGGCTAGCGCTTAAGCCGCTTAAATGCAAAGGCTTGTAAAGCCTCTCTGTAAAGTATTTCCCGCGACTGATTGATGGTTACAAGCTCTCCAGTAGAGTGAAGTTATCCATCACTGAGTCGTCTGTGATACAGAAGAAGGAGGAATCTGCGGTGTCTACTTTACCAGTTCATGCATCATCCCCATGGCACACTGTAACGCAGCGGTTCGGTAAATCTGCCAAAAGTTTAGGAATTGCTTTGGGACTCGCGATCGCAGCGATCGCAGCTCCAGCGATCGCAGGTGAAACTCCTCATTCTGCTCAGCCGATCGCAGATGGCGTTTACCTTTATGGTCAATCTCAAGCACCGGAGCAAATTGGCTCTGCCTACATGGTGTTTGAAGTGCAGCAAGGCAAGATGGTCGGCGCATTCTATATGCCTCGCTCTTCCTTTGATTGTTTCCATGGCACTCTAGAAGCCGATCGCGCCGCCTTGACGGTAGTGGACAGCTATGACAAAACGTCCAATCCTTATGACATTGCCTACAGTGCAGATGATTCAGTGGCGACGACGGGCAATGAAGCGATCGCACCACTGGGGCTAGAAGGATTTCATCGAATCGATACCGTGAGCGCTAACGATCAGCGACTGCTAGCAACCTGCAAGGCAGACTACAGTCATTCTCATTAAAAAATTAAAGCTGATATTTTGAGGATACAGCTCTAAATACGTTAGCCTACTTCATTGATCCACTCTGTAGGTAAACCCAAAAAGCTGCTGAATTCTTAGCCTTTGACCTCTGGGCGGATAGATAAATGGATAGCTGTGTCGATCGGTGGCTCGATTATTTGCCGCCGTAATCAGCTCTAGAGCCTGAGATTTTGAGATCCCGTTCGCATATTTAGCAAACACATCCGGCACACAGTCGCCTTGCCTACCCTGTTGCTTAAGCTGGTTCGGATTTTGGTACAGATGGATAATATCCTCCAGACAGTTGCTATAAGACAGCGCGGTCGAAAAAACAAACTGATAGGCAATGGCGATCGGCTGTCCATCCGGGGGCGGCGTATAGGCAGTGGGCGGCGGTGGCGTGCTGTTGAGCAAGCTAATTCGGGTATTGAGTGATCTGGCGGCGGCGATCGCGCTGCTGGGATTTGCCGCGGTCAAAATCAACCCTTGTGGGGCACAGGTTCCCCGTTGATACTCGACCTGCCCTTCAGTCAGCCGCACATTGGCAGCGCAAACCACATCCCGATTGGCAACTTTGCTGGTCGTAATCTGAAAATCGCGCCCCAAAGCCTGGTGGATTTGCTCCAGATTGTTGGCCACCCGGCGACAGCGATCGATCGTCGAAAAATCAGACACAGCCGTATCAGGAGTCCACTGAATCAGCCAGTTCACTAACCCGTCTTTGCGCCTAGCCATCGTTTGCGGAAATTTGCCGCTCGCATCACAAAAGTATTTGGGCAGGTCAGCCGGACTGGCTTCGCTGGGCGCAGATGCGATCGGAGTCTCTGGCGCAGCTTGCAAACTGAGGCGATAGCTGCCGCTACCGCTGCCAAACGAGTTGACGTAGATGGCATAGGTTCCATCCGCAGGCAGCCTGTACGCAATTCGGGCATCTGCGCTGCTGCCGCCATCGTCGTTTTGGCTGAGGCTGTTGCCGTTGGCATCCAACAAAATCAGATAAGGGTCAAAGGCTTGACTGGTGAGGGTAATAACGATCCGCTGACCGGCTTTGCCAGAGAAAGTGTAGCTATCCAGGTAGCTGTTGTCCCTCACCATCTGAGTATCACCCGCTTCTAAGCTGCCCGTCACGGTCGCGCCGATCGCGATCGGCACATCCTGCGCGGCGGCAGGGGGATCTTGGGTGATGGGGGCAACTGGCGTAGCGTTTTGGGCGATCGCTGGGGGCGGCATTTGCGCTGCGATCACCGTAGCGGCGGCTCCAATAGCAGTTCCAATAGCAACTCTAAGCGCTACTACGAGGGCTACTCTAAAGGCTGAAGTCGTTGAGAATTTAAATCGCGTCATGACTATTTCAATAGAGCGCGCTCTTGACCATTGACGCACGATGGACGAAACCTATCTTGCCTTAGATCAAGTCCGCTATCAAGCCCGCTTAAAAATCGGCATCTGTTTCTGACCTGTCAGAAACAGATTACTGGGTCTTACGGGGATTAAGCTCGATTCGAGATTAGAAATCGGGGACTGGAAATAAGGGCGCGTCAGGGCTAGCCTCCGGTTTAGGGCTAGGTGTAGCGTCCGGTTTAGGTTGAGACTCTGTTGGGGGCGTAGTTTGCGCTTCAGTCTGCGGTTTAGATTCAGATTTGGAGGGCTGGGGATTAGACTGCTGTGTTTCAGGTCTCACTGGGTCAGGCGGCACATACTGAGAGGCAGGTGGCACATACTGAGAGGTAGGTGGCACATAGTGCGATTGGGTATGAGCAGGCGGCGGTACTGCTTGCCTTGCCGCAATTTCTGCATTGGCTTGGCGGCGGATCGAGTCGGCTTGCTTTTGCCAGTAGGGCGCTTCGATTTGATTGGCTGAATCGATCGCTGCCTGCCATTGCCCCTGATCAAAGGCAGTTTGAGCCGCCTGTAAATAATCTTGGCTGGGCTGCCAGGAAGCTCTCCACTGCTTTGCCGAGTCTTGGGCTTTTCTGTAAGCTGAACTGTTTTTCGGCACCAACTGAGTCAGGGTGATCGCGTTATCCAACTGCCCAGCTTCATATTGCTCGACCGCCAGATCCATCATCCGTTCAGACCATTCAGTCAACAGCTTCTCGGCTTTGGCGGAAACCGGAACCCCTTTCGGTATCAGGCTAATCACCGCAATAGCATCCTTCAGATGTCCATCTTTGGCAAAATACTGCGCTTTGCCAAGCTGGCACTCGCCCAACAGCGCTTGAACTTCTGGATCGGTTCCTAGGTGGGGTAAAGTGTTCGCCTGCTGGATACAGCGCTCAAACTGCCGATTGGATTGCAAAACTTTGAGCTGGTTCAAAGTCGCCTGCTGCTGAGATTGCATCTTGGTTTGGAACCAATAGCCTCCGCCCAGCAAGAGCGCAGTCCCAAACAGACCGCCCCAGAACAGCAGCCGATGTTTTATTGACTTTTTCGGCGTGTAGGTATGGGCGATCGAGGGGTAAGCGATCGGAGGTGCGGCGACCTGAGTGCCGTGGCTTGGGGTGCTGTGGGTCGGGCTAAAACCGGGATGAGAGGGAGCCGAATTAAAGGGCGGCAGAGGGTTAGGGGTAGGAATCGGCGCAGGCTTAGGCGGCGGCGGCAAAGCACGGCTGGGCGGCGGAGCGTGAGTCTCCGTCTCAAAAGGCACTATGTCAAAGGGATTCACATCAACGGGCTTTGACGGGATCTCATACTGAGAAGGACTCGCATACTGAGTGGGCAAGTACCCAAACGTACTGGCGGCTTGGGGCGCATTGTACTCAGGATAAAATAAGGGCTGCGAGGATGGGAGAGCAGCACTGAGCGGCTGAAGGTCTTCCAGCACTTCAGCGACAGACTGGTGGCGGTGCTTATAGTAATGCCGCACCATCTTGGTCAACAGGTCGCCTAATTCGTCGCTAACATCGGCTTGGGGTCGCCAGATCCATTCCCCGTCTTCGTTTTCTAGAAGCTGGGTGGGGAGTAATCCGGTCAGGGCTTGGATGCCCACCATTCCCAGCGCGTAAATGTCGCTGCTGGGAGAAGGTCTACCTTTGAGCTGTTCATTGGGCATGTAGCCTGGAGTCCCGATCGACACCGTCTCGCTGGCAGTATGG
>JBBSFA010000110.1:0-7541 GCA_038239185.1 Elainellales cyanobacterium
AACATCAACTATCGGGTTTATCGTCCGCTGTAGCTCTCCTATGGCTTGAGATGCCGATCGCGCCGTCTCTCCATTTGCCAGAGCGTCGCCGTCAGCCCTGCCGCCACCAGCATGATCCCTGTCGCGATGTGAAAGGTGCCACGAACGCCCGCCACCAGCGCTTCTGGCGGAGCATTTGTCACGTCGATCGCCCCTGTCGCTCCTGCCAAGCTAATTGCGCCAAAGATCGCACCCAAGACGGGCAAGCCGATCGTCTGTCCCAACGTGCGCGACAACGACAGCAGCCCGGAAGCGATCCCTAGCCGCTCCGGTGGCACTCCGCCCAAAATTGCGCTGTTGTTGGGCGACTGGAACATACCTAAGCCAATCCCTAACGGCGCAATCCGCAAAATATAATCCAAATCAGTCATCTGGGCGTGGAACGTGCTGATCAGCAGACAAGCTACCGACATGATGAGTAAACCCGCCAAACTGATCCGACGCGAACCAAAGCGATCGCTCAAGTTGCCCGAAAACGGCGCAACGATGCCGCTGATAATGGGCGAAACCGCCAGCAGCAATCCGGCATGTTGGGTCGGGAGCCGCAGCACCAGCTCTAGAAAAAACGGTAAGATCAGCAGCATTCCCGCGATCACCAAAAACACCAGCACTCCAGTCAGCAGACTGAGGCTGAAGTAAAGATTGCGAAACAGCTTCAAATCCAGCATCGGCTGCTTCAGCCGCATCTCCAATGCCAAGAAGCCAACTAAGCCGATCGCCGCGATCGCCAATAGTCCCAGCGTACTGGCATCTGTAAATCCCTGGTTCTGCCCATTCGTCATGCCGAGCGAGAAGCAAACCAAAGTCAGGGTCATGATCACTGCGCCCCACCAGTCGAAAGCCTCATTTGTCGCAGTGACTCTAGTCGCTGGAATGTTGCGGATCACCACCCAGCAGGCAAAAATGCCGATCGGCACGTTCACCAGAAAGATCAGCCGCCAGTCCGACAGGCTAATCAGCAGACCGCCCACCGAAGGCCCTAGCGCGATGCCTAGCGAAACAACCGCGCCAATAATCCCCAGCGCCTTACCCCGCTCGGAAGCCGGAAAAACCTCCGTGACGATCGCTGCCCCCAATGCCGAAATCATCACCGCGCCCATGCCCTGAAGCGTCCGAAAGGCGATCAGCCAGCCAACGCTGGGCGACAAACCACACAGCAGCGAACTCAGCGTGAACAGCATCAGCCCGCCCAGATAGAGCCGCTTTTTGCCAATAATATCGCCAAACCGCGCCGCACCCAACACCGCCGCCGTGATCACCAGCAGATAGCTCACCACCACCCACTGGATCGTGGCAAAGTTGGTATGAAAGACTTTTACCAGCGTTGGCAGCGCAATATTAACGATGCTGGTATCCAAAGTGAACATTAAAACGCCTAACCCAACCCCAAACATTGCCCACCATTTCTTGGGATTGGGCTGAGAAGACTGCGATCGCATCGTTTTTTAACTCGTGAAACTTTAATCCAGGCATCTGCTTAAAGCGCCCACTCTAGCGTAGGGCGCGATGCCTTTACATATTGACATAATCCAAAATAACTTCTCTAAGCCCGTCGCAAACTCACTCTTGGGGAATAGGCACTGACTCAGGAATCCCCTCTGCTGGCAATCCCCACTGCAAAACCTGCTGCTTCAATAGTCCCGCTGCCTGCCACTGCGCGATCGCCCGATTCACCTGTCGCCGCAGATCGTCGTACTGCACCCCTCTGGGCAACGCGATCGCCAACGGTTCCGCCGAGATCATTTGAGGCAACAGGCGATACTGCGAGTCTTCTTGAGTCCAGCCGCTCAGCACGCTAGCATCAGCCGCAAACGCGATCGCCTGTCCCGCGTCCAGCGCAGCTTTCGCGGCTTCGTAAGAGCTGACACCCACCAACCGAGCCTTTGGCAGCAGCGATCGCACAATGGCGATCGTATCGGAACCTTCCAAGACGGCGATCGGCTGCTGCTGAAGATCTTTGAGCGCTTGAATCGCCGTGCTGCGCGTAATAAACGCCGTGCCGTCCAAATAATAAGGAGTGCTAAAGCTGACGATGCGGGCGCGAGAATCCGTCGCGGTAACTCTGGCGATCGCCAAATCCACGCTGCCATCCAAAACGGCAGGCAAGCGATCGGCATTAGTCAACGGTTGAAACTGAATCGCCTGCGGGTCGCCCAGCAGTTCGGCAGCTAAATAGTGCGCTAAGTCAATCTCAAAGCCTGTCAGATTGCCCCGCCGATCGCGAAATCCCAAGGGGCGCAGATTGTCTTTCACGCCCACGACTAAATAGCCACGCTTAAGAATCTCTGATAGCTCAGCCGCGATCGCCGCTTTTGTCCCAAACAAAACTCCCCCCAGCAGTGCGATCGCAGTCAGCAGGGTGAATATCCAAAAACCCGATCGACTGAACGCCATAGCTGAGAGGAGAAAAAAGTTATTTGAGGGCAGAGGTTAGATCTTCCCTTAAATCCAAAAACTAGGACTTAGTTACCAGTTCCACAACCTTGCTAAACCCATTGGGATCAAGAATCGCCATCTGAGCCAGCATCTTGCGGTTAATTTCAATATTTGCCCGCTTCAAGCCGCCCATCAGCTTGCTGTAGCTAATACCATGCTGCCGAGCCGCAGCGTTGATGCGAGTAATCCAGAGACGGCGGAAATCGCGCTTGCGCTTGCGGCGATCGCGATAGGCATTCCGCAGGGCTTTCATCACCTGCTGGTTGGCGGTACGGAACAGCCGAGAGTGAGAACCCCGGAAGCCCTTCGCCAGTTTTAAAATCTTTTTGCGGCGTTTGCGAGCAACGTTACCGCGCTTTACACGAGTCATATGTGTTTTCCTACGCTAGAGTTTTCGATCGAAGTTCACAGGACAATCCAGGTACGGGTGGCGGAAAAAAACCCGATCCCATGGATCATTCAACGCCTGTGAAACAAGTGTTACAAGTTGCAAATTCTACAACTTACAAATAGGGCAGCATCAACTGCACATTATCTGCATCCCGCTCATTCACTTCAGCCAGTCCAGTTAGACCGCGCTTGCGAGTGGCGGATTTGTGCTGCAACAAGTGGTTTTTGAAGGCTTTGCGGCGCATGATTTTACCGCTACCGCTCTTCTGGAACCGCTTGGCGGCAGCCTTACGAGTTTTGAGCTTTGGCATAAGCTTGGCTAAATAAAAATAGCTGAATTTTTTCAATTGGCACAGTCTATCATCTTAGTGCCAAAGGGCGATCGATCGCAAGCTTCGCGAACAGATTAGAAGAGATTATAAAGATAGAAACGATCGCAAATTTCCAAAACTGTAGCGTTTTCTCAAGAAGCGGCTATCATTGGAAGCTAAATGATTTAGAATTCGCTACAGATTGCGCCGTCAGCCATATATCAATATGTTGAGACGCTATGGGTAGAATAATTAGAGTCTCTATGCGCCTTAGATGAACTGAATTTAAGTAACTGAATTGAGCACAAGCCGATTTGTGGGTGGGATAGGGATTTAGAGGTTTTAAGGATAAGGAGGAGTGAACCGTGGAACGGCTCGGAATCAGTGGGATCGGTGGGATGATTGGCGGTGCAGCAATCTTGGTAATGGCAACACAGCCCGCAAACGCGGCAGCAACGCAGATTACCAATGTGCGGCTTAGCCCAAGCGACAGCGGCGTAAATGTCACCTTGCAAACGCGCAACGGTGACCACCCGCAGGTGTTTACAGTCAAGCGGGGCAATGCCCTAGTTGCGGATGTGGTCAACGCTCAACTGCGGCTACCGCAAGGGAAAGACTTTACACAAAGCAACCCCGCACCGGGAATCAGCTCTGTGACGGTGTCTCAGCTAGATGCCAACAGCGTCCGAATTACAGTTAGCGGCAACGGCAATCCGCCCTCGGCTCAGGTCGATCGCAGCGGCAGTGGATTAGTGCTGAGCGTCAACAGCAGCGGCGAGACAACCGAAGCCGCAACGCCAATCCCGGCGGTGGCACCGCTTGCCCCCGCCCCAGCAGTCCCGTCATCCTCGGTGCCTGCACCCGCAGCGATCGCGCAGGCTGCACCACACACTAGCCCCGCGCCACAACAAAGCAGCCCTTTGCCCCAAGCTAGCCCTGCTACGCCAAGCACACCAAGCAACGGGGTCATGATTCCGAATCCAGGTGTCACGATCGACGGTGTACCCGTCCTGGCTCCCACAGATACTTCCACGCCAGCCCTTGCGGCAAGAGCCGTTGCGCCACCGCTTGGTGACATTTCAGTTTCCAGCACCGATTCGTCTTCGCCCGAAATTGACCTCGGCACCAGCGAAGTTGTCCCGCGTTTGGTCTTGCGCGATGCCCCAGCTCGCGATGTGCTTTCCCTACTAGCCCGCGCTGCCGGAATGAACGTTGCCTACATTGAAGCTCCTAGCGCAGACTCATCTGGACAGGCGGCACAAGCCGCTACAGGACAACCTGGCGAAGAAGCTCAGGGCGTGAAGATTTCGCTCGATATTGAAAATGAGCCAGTCCAAAGCGTGTTTAACTACGTGCTGCGAGTCGCAGGGCTAGAGGCAAACCGCTCTGGGCGCACCATTTTCGTCGCACCCCGCCTGCCAGACGGAGCGCGCAACGTGATTACGCGAACCTTCCGACTCAACCAGGTGACGGCTTCGGATGCCGCCGCTTATCTGGCAACATTGGGGGTTGAAACCCGCCAGTTTATTCCTTCAGGCGTTAGCCGGACTACAACCAGTCAAGGCGACATCACCACGACTTCCGAATCAATCACCGAACCGCGTGTGGCAACAGTCAACGTCGAGCAGGGCAATAGTCCGCTGCTGCTCCGGGGTATTGCGGCAACCGCAGACCCTCGCCTTAACTCGATTACGCTGGTCGGTGAACCGCAGAAAGTAGCGGCAGCAGCATCGATTTTGTCACAGCTCGATCTCCGACGACGACAGGTCGCCGTCAACGTCAAGATTGTGGACGTGAACCTGCTGGCGACTCAAGATGCTAACACTAGCTTCTCGTTTGGAGTCAACGATGCCTTCATCAACTCGGACGGCGGCGCTGCAAGTCTCAACTTCGGCGGCTACAGACCGCCCAGCAGCGCCGACGTATCGGGTAGCCGAATCACCCCGCCAGTCACCGGAACCAACCTCCCCAGTGGAACTGGCGAACCCTTCATTGATGCCCAGCCAACTGCACCCTTTGGCACAGGGGGATCTCAAACGTTTGGTAGCCCAGCCCTAAATGACGGCAGCATTCAAACTCCCGGCGGTACTTATGCCCGTCCGCCTTTTGGCACTCGTCAAAATCCGCTCCAGCCCGGTGTAACAACGGCTCAGGGCGGTACAGTCACCTACACATTGCCCTCGCTGTTCCAATATCCAACTCGCTTCCTGGCAAACTTGCAAACTCAAGTGGTCAGCGGCAACGCCAAGATCCTCACTGATCCAACGTTGGTTGTACAGGAAGGGCAGCAGGCCAGAGTCAACCTGGGGCAAGAGGTCATTTCGCAGGTAGATGTTCAGTTCACTGATTCCCCCGGTGGTACCAGAGAAACACGCACCATTCAGAAAGCCCTGGCAGGACTCACGCTGACGCTGAATGTCGATCGCATTGACGACAACGGCTTCGTTACCCTAGCGCTCGCACCCAGAGTCACCTCTCCTTCCAGCACTCAAGACTTAGGCAACGGCAGCTCTGCGACTTTGCTCACTGTCCGCGAGCTAAACAGCGGTAACATCCGCCTCCGCGATGGGCAAACGCTAATTGTCTCCGGGATCATCCAGGACAGCGATCGCACCACAGTCACCAAAGTGCCAATCCTGGGAGATATCCCCATCCTAGGAGCGCTGTTCCGCCGCACCAATCGCAGCAACACCCGCCAGGAAGTGATCATTTTGCTCACGCCGCAAATCCTGGACGACTCCGAAGGCTCAACGTTTGGCTACCGCTATACGCCTAGCGAAGGGACACAGCAGTACTTGCGCCGACAAGGAGTCCAAGCACCCTAAACCAAACTCGATTCGAGCAGGAATGGCAGGTTTGACCCAGCGAAATTCATGGCAATATCTGCCCTTCCAAGCCTTTTGTCTGCTAGAAATTAGCTTAGTTTCGATCGTTCCAATCCCTGCCCGCCTCAAGGGTGAACCCCATTTATGGCAACACTTACCGCCGACCAGCTTAGCCGCGCTCAGCGAATTACGATTAGCGATCGCTCCCAAACGCTCGCAGGGGCATTGGCATCGAATGAGGCGTATGACCTCTATCGCTTCGACTTTAAGCGGGGTAGCCGCAGTCGTCCGGTTGAACTGAACGTTGTGCTGCGCGGCTTGGCGGTCAGAACTGGAATTAATTTGCTGGATGCTACCGGAAAGCAACTCAGGCGATCGGCGTATTTCGGGCATGATCCCAGCAGCCAGGTGATCAGCCGCCGTTTGGTGAAAGGCACTTATTACCTGGAAATCGAGAAGATCAACGGCAACACCGACTACCGCCTTAGCACACTCGCGATTCCCAACCCCAACTATGTACCGTCACCTCGTCCGTCCGCTGTTCCCGCCAAACAGCTCGCCACCGCCCGCAAAATTGATCTCGATCGCCAGGTTCGCCAATTCAAAGATTCAGTCGATCGAGCCAATCCTACCGACTACTATCGGTTCGATCTAAAACGGCGCAACGAGGTCAGCTTCATCCTCAAAGATCTCAGCGCCCAAACCGATTTGGACTTGCTGGATAGCAAAGGTGGGCTGATCAAGCACTCTGGCTTTACTTCGAGTGAGAACAGCATTCAAGTGGTGAGTCGTGAGCTGAAGAAAGGCACTTATTACATCCAGGTCAAACGGCGCGCTGGAGATACAAGCTATCGCCTCACGGCGGTGGGCGTAGTGGTTGCCAACAATGGCGGCAGCAATAACGGCGGGACTAGTGGCGGCAGCAATGGTGGCAATAACGGCGGTTCAAATTCGCGCACCCCAACCCTCGTCCAGAATATCAATCCGGGCAGCGGCAGAGCCGATCCAACCGACCTGATTAACGCCAATGGCATCCTTTATTTTGCGGCAAACGATGGCACGAACGGCACAGAGCTATGGCGCAGCGATGGTAGCGCCACTGGAACTCGGTTAGTCAGCAATATTAGCCCCGGCAGCGCAGGTTCTTCGCCTTCCCTGTTGACTGCCATTAATCAGACGGTTTATTTCACGGCGGATGATGGCACAAGAGGTCAAGAGCTGTGGCGCAGCGATGGCACGGCAGCAGGCACTCAAATCGTCCGCGATATTTTCCCTGGTACTGCCAGCTCCAAGTCGTTAGATCTGGTGAACGTCAATGACACGTTGTACTTTACCGCGATCGGCAACACTGGCGATCGCCAACTCTGGAGCAGCAACGGCACTGCCGCAGGCACCACCCAAGTCACCTCGATCGGCACAGGGCTTCAAAGCTTCAATCCGACAGGGCTGGTCAACTTCAACAGAGTGCTCTACTTCACAGCCAATGATTCGACCAATGGGCGAGAATTATGGCGCAGCAACGGCACTGCCGCCGGAACAA
>JBBSFA010000111.1:0-7508 GCA_038239185.1 Elainellales cyanobacterium
AAAACAACAAGTCTAGAACATTACCGGGACCGAAGACAATGCCGCTGGGGTTCAACAAAAATAAATTGGCATTGCCATTGGCACGAATCAGTCCATCAATGTTGGAGACGTTGCCGCCTGTGACGCGAGTGAAGATGTTTTGGACATCTGCCGCATTGTTGAAGTAGGCTGATCCACCCGTCGGCACAGAGAACTCCCGGAAGCTATGAAACAGATTGCCTCCGGCTCTGTTGCCCTGTTCAATTACAAAGTTGCGCTGGTCTGCTGAGGTAACGGTCGTGGAAAGCGTCCCATCCGCAGAAACTTGAGCCTGGACAACTTCAGGGAATAACAGCCCCAGCAAGAGAAGACTATTGAATAGCCAAACAGGAGAGATCAGCCGCGACATACTTTTTAAGATTGAAAGGTTTAAGATCGAAAGGGTGAGATAGCAGCAAGCGTTTATTCCATGCAGTGTTCCCTCAAAAAGAAGGTTCTCGTTAGTCTGATCCTGAAAAAAGTTGGCTCAAACTCTTAGCAAACTCTCAGCAGATTCTCAGTCATAAAATTTCTGAGCAGTTACAATCAGTAACAGATGCAGTTGATACGATAGTTGCTCAAGATTCTTGGTCTTGCGATCGGGAATTGTACAGACAGGGTTTGCTTGATCAGGTATCGGATTTAGGCTCAATTGCAAGCTGCTACGGGTTCATCTTCGGGAATCCATCAGAACGATAATTCCAATCTGATCGAGCAAGCTATTGGCATGAAGCGGTTAAACAATCCAAGGTTCTTCCCGATTCGTATCAATGTAGAGTCCGCATCACGCAAAGCCTGAGGTATCAGGTCAATACATTTCTAGGAGAAATCATGTCTACACAAAAAGAAAACCAAGAACTCAGCGCAGAACAGTTGGCTCAAGTCTCTGGTGGTGAGGACGGTGGTCTCCGCCGTGAAATCCAAGAAGAACTTAGCCCTGAGCAACTGGCTCAAGTCTCTGGTGGTGAAGATGGCGGATTCCGCCGTGAGATCGAAGAAGAGCTTAGCCCAGAAGAACTGGCAAAGGTCTCTGGTGGCGAAGATGGCGGTTACAGTCGCCAACTCAACGAAGATGGTGGTTTCCGTCGTGAAATCGAAGAGGACGGTGGATTGGGTCGTGAAATCGGCAAAATCAACTAGTTGGTGAAACTCGCTAGTGCGATCGCTGCTTAGCGATCGGCTGCTGTAAGTAGCAGCTTTGCCTTCCTGGGAAAACTTTCTCAGGAAGGCATTTTTTAAGCCGATTGACTAAGCCGATTCGCTCCGAATCAATCGCGTGTAGTGCCCTCCGGCTTGCCATAGGGCTTCATGGGTTCCTCGCTGCACGACCTGACCGCGATCGAGCACAATAATTTCATCACAGTCGCGAATGGTGCTCAGCCGATGCGCCACGATCAGGCAAGTGCAGCCCCGTCGCCGCAAATTTTGGTCAATCATCTTCTCGGTTTCTGAATCTAGGGCGCTAGTGGCTTCGTCCATGATCAGAATAGAAGGATTATTGACCAGCGCTCTGGCAATTTCTAGCCGCTGCCGCTGCCCACCGCTCAGATTGGCAGCACCCTCGATCAGCAAGGCATCCAATCCACTGGGGATCGATAAGATCACCTCCAGAATATCGGCATCGGCGCAGGCTTTTTCTAACGTCTGGTCAGGAATGGTTGAATCCCAGAGGCTGAGATTGGCTCGAATTGTATCGGCAAAGAGCAAAATCTCTTGGTCTACGACTGAAACAGAATCTGTCAAAACAGCGCGCGGAATTTTTGCCCTAGGAATGCCATCAAACCGAACTTCTCCTTCCCAAGGCTCATAAAGCCCAGCCACAATTTTTGCCAGGGTTGACTTGCCAGAACCGCTGCCCCCCACTAAAGCGACTCGCTGCCCCGGTTTGATTGAGAGGTTAAACTGCTGAATCAGCGGTGGCGAGACTCGGCTGTAGCCAAAGGTAATGTCTTTAAGTTCGATATAGCCTTGCAGTCGGAAAGAAGCGGCAGAAAAAGAGTGAGGTTGCAGGATCTGGGGTGAAGTCGCCAAGGTGGGATCGGATTTCGGGCTGGGTTCTAGGCTGGGATCGGTAGGGTTATCCAGAACATCATCTAATCTGAGCAGGTTGCCTTCTAAGTCTTGTAGCGTACTGCCAAACCGAACCAGATTATTGACGGGCGTAAGGAAACTGACGGTGAGCAATTGGAAAGCCAGCAGCATCCCAATGCTGAGATTTCCCTGGATCACCTGCCAGCCGCCCACAGACAGCAGAAACACCGTGCTGAGAGAGGTAATCAGCGACGGCAGCAGGCTTAGCTTCTGGTTGACGAGATTGAGTTCCTGCTGTGCATTCGTGGCTTTTGTGTAATAGCCTGCCCAACGCGCGAAAAAGTCCGACTCTAACCCCGATGCTTTTAACGTTTCAACGCTTTGCAGTCCGGCGATCGCCACTCCATTCACCTTGCCGTAGTTCTGCGCCACTTTGATATTGGCATCGACTCGCTGCCGCGAAACCCACTGCAAAGCCAGCACATTCGCGATCGCAAACAGCACCACGCCGATCGTCAAAATCCAGCTATATCGCAGCATCAAAGCCGCGTAAAAAATCACCATCACGGCGCTGATCACTGTCGTGGTCAACTGTCCAGTGAGTACACCCGCCACGCGATCGTTGATCCGAATCCGGCTGCTAATTTCACCCGAATAGCGCTGAGCATAGTAGCTGATGGGGAGCCGCAGCAGATGCCAGATGAACTGACTCGACATCGTCACCGACAGCTTGATTTTGAGCTTACGCAAATATCGCAACTGGAGCAGAGTGAGCACCCCTTGCAGAATCAAGGTGAACACCATAATTCCTAGCAAATAAGGAACCCAATCTAACCGATTTTTGATCAGGATATTATCTACAAAGACTTGGCTAAATACCGGGATTGCCAAGTTAGGCAGAACCAAGAGAAACCCAGCCGCCACACAGTAGGCTAATGCCAGCGCCGATCCTTCAAGCCGACTTTGCAAAGCTTGCAACGCGCTCTTTTTCTTGCCGCCTTTCGCAAACGTTTCTCCAGGCTCCATCACCAGGACAATTCCTGTATAGCCTTGGTCAAACTCCTCTGGAGAAACCGTTCGCTGCCCGATCGCCGGATCATTCACGTAGATCCGGTCTTTGCCAAAGCCTTCGACCACTAGAAAGTGATCGAACTGCCAGAAAATAATATAGGGCGGAGGCAATGCCTTCAGGCTCTCTAACCCTTTCTTAAAGCCTTTGGCATTCATGCCATAGTTTTTCGCCGCCGCCAAAACATTCGCCGCCGAACTGCCGTCTCGCGAAACCCCGCAGGCTTGCCGCAGCTCTGCCAGTGGCACAATGCGATCGTAGTATCCCAAAATGATCCCCAAGGCGGCAGCACCACACTCTACCGCCTCCATCTGAAGCAGCGTTGGCGTTCTGACCCGCTTGGGTTGAGAGTGGCGTTGCCCTGCTTTTTTAAAGACTGTTTGTTGAATAGTCTGCCAAGCGGTTTGCCAACGCTGTTCCAATGTCAGCATGAGAAGTAGGATGCTCCAGCTATTTGAAGAACGGAAAAACAAAGCTAATCGGGGCACGTTCGCTAAGCGTGACTCTAGCCCTTGTCGGCGTTTCACTCGATAGTTTTTGGTCGGGTCCTTTTGACATCGCCCAATGATATCCCGTGGCTGTGGCAGTATCCAGAGTTAGCTTGGAGGTCACTTCGATCGAAGCAGGCGTGTAGACTAAGGCGGCTAGCTCTTGATTGCCATTCGCCTGTGTCAATGCCGATGCTTGTGTCACTGGATAAGGCGACACTTCGGTCACCGTGGCTTCCATGCCGCCAAACTCATCTGCGCTTGCCGTTTCTGGGATGATTAAAATCCGATCGCCCGGATGAATCTGCTTGCCGGATGCGATCGGAAAATAGCTGACACTAAGAAGCGACTGGGAATCAGAAGACTGAGCATCAGTGATCTGAGTCAATAGACCCTTCGCTTCCACAAAAACTGGAATCCGCCCAACGATGCTCCAGATTAGCGCTAGAGCCACCAAAAAGCCGATCGATGCCAAAGGCAACCAGTCTTTGAGGGTGACGACCTGAATCAATTGATCCAACTGTTCAGGTGAAGAGATTTGCTCTAGTGCCTCTTGGCGAAATAGGCTGGACTCTTGTTCATTTGCCATGTTGAATCCTTTCTACCCTTTGCCTTTGACTCCTAGCTGTTGCAGCATCCAGTTAAACCTGGCTCTGGCAAGCGATAATTGCTGCAAATCATCTATATCAAGTTCTCCATCATATTCTTCTTTCTCACACAAGCTGCAACCTGGCTCATAAATATTAGCGCTGCATCCCAAACCGCTCAAAATCTGAAACATCCGTTCTATAGTCAGGCTGGCAAGCGCTCGGTAAAACCGGGAGGCAAAGCCGATATCTTGCTGAAGCTTGGGGGTCAGGGCGGCGATCGGAATAGAGAGCACGATCGAATCTTGATCTGCCTGCAACTTATAGAGGTTCGCCGTCATATCTAGAAAGGCTGTCACCCCTAAGACTTCGCCCGGTAGCGCCTGAGAGATTTGTCGATACTGATCCGTTTGCGAAGCCCCAAACGCCAAAGTTAAAGAGTTTTGCTTGCCTTCGCCAATCAGCAGATTGAGGCTCCCTTGCAGGACAATATCCAACGCCTCCAGCGGCTGTCTTTCGCGAATGTGAACTTCTCCGGCTTTCAGTCTTTTGATCTTACCCACGCTAGTCATCCAGCACATATCGCTGTCATGCAGGCAGCCAAACACAGAAAGAATGCTTTTGGTCATCACTAAGTGAGACTGGAGCATGAACTCTTTGGGCAACTGCGCCGTAATTTGCCACTGCTTGCGGGAAAGCAGCATTGCGATCGCCCGATAAAACCGAGCGCTAAAGCCAGCCTCTTGCAGCTTACTGGTTAAATCTGCTCGATCGATAGACAGAATCAAGGTTCTTTCTAACGCTTTCACCTCGATCGGTAAGGAGTGGTCAGTCGGCAGCAAGAATATACCCAGCACATCTCCGCTGGAGTAAGTGGCAATCTGCCGACTAGCAGAAACTAAAGCCAGTTCACCTTCCAAAATCAGATGTAGCGCATCTGAGGCTTCATTTGTCTTGAGGAAGCGATCGCCGATTGCCACAATCTGTCGATGCCCTACTGAAGTCATCCAGTCGATATCGCTGCTGCTCAATTCTCTCAATAGGATTTCGGTCATGATATCCTTGCAACTTTTCCTAGAAGGCAACTTAGGGCGCGATTAAATCAGAGATCCAATTTAGTTTATGCTGACTGATCTATGCTAATCAATTCTTTGCAAATCAGCCTCTATCTATAATTTAAACTAACCAATCGGTGCTAAATGTCTGTTCTTTTACATTTCACAGCACTTGTGCGGCGATGTCAGTAAGGCGATGTCAGTAAGGCTCATGGATAACTCGCTTGCTTAGCAAATGTTTACTTAAATCAGACCTACTTAGTCAAAACCTACTTCCCTGTCTTGACCCGATGACGCTGAGATCCCAACATTTAGCCTGCGATACTTCAGATGGCACTCATGAAACGAACTTTTCAATTTCCGAGATGGGTCAAATGGGGTCTGGCTCTACCGCTGCTTGCGCTCAACGGCTGGGTTGTACTGCAAATTTTTTCCCTCTTTCAATCGCTAATCAGCGTTGTGATTACAGCAGTTTTGCTAGCGTTCATCTTAGAGTATCCAGTTGGTTTCCTTCAACGATTTCGACTCTCTCAAACTCGCGCTGTACTGTTAGTCCTGGTATCAACGCTTCTTGTTTTAGCGCTTTTAGGAATCACGCTGCTGCCTACGCTGATCGAACAATTGAACCAGCTTGCTGGTCGCCTCCCCAAATGGATCGCCTCTGGCAGTCAGCAGCTTCAACTTTTGCAGATCTGGGCACAGAGTCGGCAGCTCCCCGTAGATTTAAGCAAGCTGATCGCCCAACTGGAAGAGCGCTCGACTACACAGCTACAGGCTGTAAGCGGCGATGTGCTTCGTTTTTTAGTGGATGCGATCGGCAGGATTTTAGATCTAGTCGTCACCTTGGTTTTAACCTTTTATTTGCTGCTGCATGGCGATCGCCTCTGGGAAGGGCTGTTCCAATGGTTTCCGCGTGACCTGAGCGGGCAAATCCGCCGATCGCTGCGGCAAAACTTTCACAACTACTTTGTGGGGCAAGCCACGGTCGCGTTGCTCATGGGTACACTGATGACAATTGCCTTTTTAGTCCTGCAAGTCCCCTTCGGTCTACTGTTTGGCATGTCGATCGGGGTGATGGCGCTCTTTCCGTTTGGAGCCAGTCTGGGCATTGCCATCGTCAGTCTACTGCTGCTGTTGCAAAATGTCTGGCTTGGGGTCAAGGCGTTGGCAGCAGCCGTAATCATTCAGCAGGTGATCGAGAATGGCGTTGCGCCGCAGCTCATTGGCGGATTCACGGGGCTTAATCCCGCCTGGATTTTGGTTTCACTGCTGCTGGGTGCCAAGTTGGCTGGCGTGTTAGGGGTAGTTGTTGCTGTCCCAGTTGCCAGCTTTACTAAAAGCATGGCGGATTACTTTAAAGCAACCCAGCGATCGCCTCAAACTCCAGCGATTCACGGAGCGGATACTCAAGTGATCGTAGAAGAACTGGGAGAGCAGTAAGCTTGCAGAGCTGGTTTTTCGCCACCTTTGAACCGTAGGCTCAGAGGTCTAGACTGAAGGCGCTTGAGCACTTTCACTATGTCCTTGGGATCTAGCCGCTGCGTATAGTCAGAGTTCACAAAAGCATGGGCGATCGTCCCACTTGCCTTGACAATATAGGTTGCTGGGAGCGGTAACTCAAAAGTTTCAGTTCCATTGGCAGCTTGCAGATCAATGCCAAACTTTTCATAAATTGGGCGAACTGACTCAGGCACAGAAAAGACTAACCCGAACTTGCGAGCAACCTGATTCCCCACATCGCTCAAAACCTCGAACTTTAGAGTATGCGCTTCAGCCGTTTCAAGCGAATGGTCAGGCGTTTGAGGCGAAATGGCGACTAGGCTTGCCCCACAGGCTTGAATCTCAGGCAAGGCCTGCTGCAAGGCCAACAGTTCTAGGCTGCAATAGGGACACCAACGCCCGCGATAGAAGGAAATAACGACGGCTCCCTTATTCAGCAGGCTTTGAATATCAACTAATTTGCCGATCGCATTCGGTAGAACGAAACTTGGGATAGGGTTTCCGGGTTGGAGGCTGCGATCGAAAGCCCCTGAACGGGTTAAGTTAAGTCTGGCTTGCTCCATCACAGTTCGGAGATCTTCGGGAAGCGCAGAGCGGTTCTGAGCGGCCAGGTGTGCTAAGTCGTGAGTTAAGCTCATGGAAAAACTCTAGTTTTTTGAGTACAGAAATATGATTATTGATGCGATTATTTAGGAATAAGCTAGGAAGGTTCAAATATCTCTATGGGGATCGCTAGCCGCCTAAAAACCACTGTGTGCCA
>JBBSFA010000112.1:0-7497 GCA_038239185.1 Elainellales cyanobacterium
GAGCTGAACTACGGCGATGTGGGTGCGCTACACGTTTCCATTCTGGGAATGCTGGGCATGGAGTATGGGCTGCTGATGTATCGATCGCTGGAATCGCTCAAGAAATTCCGTCAGCAGGTGCTAAACGGCGGTGATTCGCCTGAAACTCTAGAGTCTGCCTTTTTGGAGCAAGACTGTCTGTTCCTCACCTTCGACCAAAACCAGTCTGAGTTTGACGATGAGCCGGAAGCCTCTGAGGAACTAGACGAAGACGACATCCCTGAATTTGCCGCCTTCGAGGCTGCTACTGGAGTCCGCCCCTCGTTCGGCAACCTGCACCCGCTGGAAGGAATGCGCCCCGTCCTGTACGAAGAGGAAGCTGCCGCTGTGCTGGTCGCCCTGGATGCCCTGCACCGCTTTTTCCGTGCCAACCTCGATCGCATGGGAGCCGACAGTTTTCCCGCCATCACTAGTCGCTATAAGATTCCTGATCCCAAAAATCCCAGCAAAAAAGTATCGGTCAAAGTCGCCACCTTGCCCAATGTGGCAGACGAGCTATACGAAATGTCTGAGGCGGCTGGCATCGGTGAGGCTTTGGAGGACATGCTCAGTCCGCCTGTGCTGCACAATGATCTCGTCCCAGACGACTCCTTCTACAGCCTGGGAGTCCTCTCGTGGGAGGTTCTGGATACGCTGCGCCTCAGCGTCAAGACGCATCAGGACATCGAAGCACAGTTCCCCAGAGAGGGCGATGGCTTCCCGGTGATTCTGGTTCAAACCTCTCGCCCCAAAGCGATCGCGATGATTGAACAGCTTCAAGCGGCTGGGGGCTTAAAGGGAATCTGCTTCAATCCGGGCGAAGATCCATTTTCTAGCGATCGCTACGATCTGGGCATTCTGCAAACCGAGAACGGTCATTTGAACCTGTTTGGCGAGTTTGTGGAAAGAGATCCGATCCACATCAAGGCTCGGAAAAACTGGGATCAGCGCTGCAAGAAAACCAAAGGCTTCTGTGGCTTGGTCATCGCCAAGGGGCTGAAAGGCTCCACCAGAGGCAACCCCAATCTGGGCGATATGCTGGCATTGTTCGAGACGCGATCGATCACTCCCAAAGAGCTAGGGCTGGGTTCACTTCAGCTCATGCCCTATTTTGAGTAAGGGTTGAACTTAACACTTGCGAAGAACTGTTACAGTTCCTCACAAACTCGAAATTGGGACAAGACGGAATGATAGGATTCCTGGAAAATGTTCAGAGAAAATATTCATGGCAGAAACTCTTACTGGACAAACTCCTCTGTTCGGCGGCAGCACTGGCGGGCTGCTGAGCAAAGCAGTAGAAGAAGAAAAATATGCGATCACTTGGACTAGCCCCAAGGAGCAAGTCTTTGAGATGCCCACAGGTGGGGCAGCTACGATGCGATCGGGTGAAAACCTGTTGTATTTAGCTCGTAAGGAGCAGTGTCTGGCGCTCGGCGCTCAGTTCCGCACCAAATTCAAGCCCAGGATCGAAGATTTTCACATCTACCGGGTCTATCCCAGTGGTGAAACTCAGCACCTTCATCCCGCAGACGGCGTTTTCCCCGAAAAGGTAAACCAAGGTCGCGGTCAGGTGAACACCATTGCTCGCAATATCGGAAGCAATCCCGAACCCGCAGCAGTTAAGTTCACGGGCAAGAAAACCTACGAATAGTGGCTGTACAGCGCTAGAAGCTAGGTCAAAACTAAGATTCGATCGAAAATCTTGCAGTGTAAGATTTTCGATCGAATTTTGTTTCAGCCTCAGCCACAAATGCTGCTGCGCTCGCTATAACGATGCGCTGAACCGTCTGTTTCTTTTTTCATGTGCGGTTTGCAAGGGCAGGATTTTCCTGTCTTTTTTCGGTTGAAATTGAAGGGCGATCGCAGAGAAGACACAATCACAACAGGGCGTGTTTTGGCTGCAAGCCCCAAATCGGCTAGTGAGAAAACAATTGTTCACATTAGACGTACTGCCGCAGCAGTTCTGTCGTGGCTTGCCCCGTTTTTACCCAGCTAAACTGACTCGCCCTCGCCAATCCCGCCGATCGCAACTGCGATCGCACCCCGGCATCAGTGGCGATCGTTTGCATTGCGGCAGTGATTTCGGTTTCGCTGTAGGGATCGACTAAGAGCGCTGCATCGCCTGCGACTTCTGGCAGTGAAGAGAGGTTAGAGGTAATCACAGGTGTCCCGCAAGCCATCGCCTCCAGCACCGGAAAGCCAAATCCTTCCCAGAGGCTAGGGAAAACCAGGGCGATCGCCCGATTGAGCAGCACTGGCAGTTCGGCATAGGGCACGTATTCCAAAAACTTGACGCGATCGCCCACTCCCAACGCTTGAGCTTGGGCTTCCAGAAGCGGAGTGTAGCGGCGATCGGCGGAGCCAGCGATCCACAGCTCATGATCTTGGTTGGGCAGGGCAGCAAAAGCGCTGATCACGCGCTGCAAATTCTTGTAGGGGTCAACTCGACCGAGGTAGAAGAAATAAGGACGACTCGCTTTATCTAGCTGACCTGAAGACTCAATCATCCGAAAGTTGGCTGCATCGTGTGCCAGTAAAATCGGCGTAATTTTGCGGGCTGGAATCTGGAAATAATTGACAATATCGTCAGCGGTTGCCTCTGAGTTGCAGAGGATATGCTGCGCCTGAGCTAGGACTTGCGGCACATAAAAGCGGGCATACAGAGTCAGGGGAGCTGTCCAGTGCGGAAACCGGAGCGGAATCAAGTCATGGACTACTACGATCGATCGCACCTTGCGAGACAGGGGAGCTTCCGGGACGGGAGAGAACAATAGCGTCGATCGCGTTTCTCGCAACAGCGATGGCAGTTGAAATTGCGTCCATTGCAGGCGGCGAAAATGTCCGGCTTTGCCTTGTTCGGCGGTGAGGTTAGCGGGGATTTCGTGACGGGGATAGCTGGTGAGATCGGGCGATCGCGGGAAAGTCTTAGAGGCAAGTAGGGTCAGATTAGGTAATCCCAGATGCGGAATCAGGTTTTTGGCATAGGTGGCGAGTCCAGTTGGTTTCACGCCCACTAGGGACAAGTTGATTGCAATATTGCCGCTTTCCTGACTCATTGCGGCACGATCGCCAAAACACGCGCTGGACTGCCAGAGCCGCCTTGGATCGGTAGCCCACCAATAATTACAGTTGCCCCAATCGCAGGCAGGCGATCGAGTCCGCCCAGGCATTCTAGAATCAGTCCGTTGACTTGATACAGGGTGGTGCTAGCAGCATAGCTGTCGTCGTTGCCCGGATCAGCGCCGTGCGTATCAGTGCCCAAGGCGGCAATTTGGCGATCGTGAACTAGAAAAGCGGCGGCTTCTGCGCCAAATCCAGGAAAGTGATACACCTCGTCCGCGTCTTTGTTGAAGAAAGCGGCTGGATCGCTCCAACGCTCTTGCCAGCCCGTAAACAGAATCACCAGGCTTTTAGCCGGAATTCGCCCGTGCGATCGCTCCCATGCCTGCACATCTGATAGAGATAAGCGATAGTCAGGGTTATGGCTAGACTGCGATCGGACATCGATCACGATAGCAGGTAAAACTAACTCAGATGCTGGGATCTGATCAGCACTTCTGCCGCCTTCGATGAACGTATTTGGCGTGCCCCAATGTGTGCCGCTATGCTCACCGATCGACAGCCGATTGATGAAATATCCATCTTTGCTATAAGCAGCCCAAGGCTGAATTTCAACCGCTGGATCGCCTGCCCAGATCGGCATTCGGGCGGTTAGCGGTTGCGTCAGATCGATGACCTGATTGGCTGAGGAAGGAACTGAGAAGGGAGCAGACTGGACTGGTCGCAGCGTCAAAAGCAGCACAACGGTTAGGGTTGCCAGAGCGATCGCGATCCAAGCGCCTGATTTAGCTGCCATAACTGACCTCGGTTGGAATCACTGTTTGAATCACTGCTTGAGGTTCAACCCGTAGCCCAAAGTAGGTCAGCACCAGCTCTTCTGTGCCCGGATTGCTGACCTCATGGACTTCACCCGGTTCTATAGCGACACAACCGCCTGCTTCGAGTGGATAACTCTGTCCGTCAATCTCGATTTTGCCGCTGCCCGACTCTACGAAGAAGACTTCGCACATATCCTGATGGGCGTGGGCAGGAGCGACCTGTCCGGGCGCAAATCTGGCTTGAGCAAAGTTCGTCAGGTGAGGCAAATCTCCCAGCCGCAGCATGACTTTTTTCTGGATTGCTGGATTATGCGAAACTTGCTCGGTTGGCAAGGTCTGGAGGCTAGTTTGCTTCATCGATCGACTTTTCCTGGGCAGCGTGAGATTTAAGTGTAGATTTGGCTGGGCATTTGGTGAACTTGAGCGTCTTCGCTAAGAATACTGTAGGGGCGATCGCCTCAGTGCTTTCACTACTTTAAAATGATCTCATGAGCCAATCCCAACCGCCTTGTCCTGCAATCCGATCGATCTCGCGCTTTCGTGCGGCTGTCCAAGCTAAAGAATTTTTAGTTACAGCCGAAGTGATGCCACCCAAAGGCGGCGATCCGACCCACATGATCGAAATGGGCAGGCGGCTGAAGGGCAGAGTTCACGCAGTCAATATCACCGATGGGAGTCGCGCTGTGCTGCGGATGTCCTCTTTGGCTGCCTCTGTGATTCTGATGCAGCAAGGCTTAGAGCCAATTTGTCAGATGGCTTGTCGCGATCGCAATCGAATCGCCCTGCAGGCCGATCTGCTGGGAGCGCAGGCGTTAGGCATCCGCAATATCTTGGCTTTGACGGGCGATCCGGTCAAAGCAGGCGATCATGCCGATGCGCGCAGCGTCTTTGAGCTGGAGTCGGTGCGGCTGCTGATGCTGATTGGCAAGCTGAATCAGGGGGTGGATTCCAATGAAAAGCCGCTGACCGATGGCGCAACCGATCTGTTTGTCGGCGCTGCCGTTGATCCGCAGTGTCCGAGCTGGTCGGGGGTGCAGCGCCGCTTCGATCGCAAGCTGACCGCAGGTGCTCAATTCTTCCAAAGTCAGTTGATCTCCGACTTCGATCGCTTGGAGAAGTTCATGGATCAGATTGCGATCGGCTGCAACAAGCCGATTTTGGCAGGGATTTTCTTGCTTAAGTCGGCAAAGAACGCCCAGTTTATTAATCGCAATGTGCCAGGAGTGCAAATCCCGCAGCATTTGATCGATCGCCTAGAGCGCGCTGCCGATCCGCTTCAGGAAGGCGTGGCGATCGCGGCGGAACAGGTGCAACTGGCGCGGCAAATCTGTCAGGGGGTGCATATCATGGCGATTCGGCGCGAGGATCTGATTCCGCAGATTCTCGATCGCGCAGGTATTGCGGAATTAAGCCAGATCCCTCTAATTTCAGATGAAGTTTAACCAGATTCGCCCTATCTTCAAGTTGCATTAGCTCGAAATTACCCAAGCTTGAAGAAGGAAGAGACGTATGTTGCTGCAAAAGAAAGAAAACGGGACATTGGTAGAAGTGGTAGATGTGCAAGAGCTAGTCAATCCCGCTCAGCCCAAAATTACCGGACGAGTGCAGGCGGGGGAAGAAGAGCAAGATCCAGAAGCGATCGCCAAAGATAATCTGATTTTCCCTTCTGGTGAAAGCTTGCCTCGCTGCTGGATGGATGCAGGTTATCAAAAATAGCCCCTTAAAAGCAAAGAGCCACAAACTCTAGAGTTCGCAGCTCTTTGGAGCGTAGGTTTAATAACCTGTAATTTTGCGTAGGATGTGTTAGCGCAGCGTAACGCATCGTCCCCAGAGATTGATGCGTTACGGCTAACGCCTAACGCATCCTACGAATTCTCAAATATTGCTTACGTGTCGAAGTGCTGGATGATTGCCGTGGCAAACTCCGAGCATTTCAGCGGCGGCTCCACGGGCGGCTCCATCAATCGCGCTAGATCGTAAGTCACCTCGCGATTCGAGATTGCTGCCCCGATGCCTTTCTTGATCAAATCTGCTGCTTCCTGCCAGCCCATGTATTCCAGCATCATCACGCCGGACAAGATCACTGAACCCGGATTGATCCGATCGAGTCCGGCATGTTTGGGAGCCGTGCCGTGGGTTGCCTCAAAGATAGCGCTGGCATCGCCAATGTTGGCTCCCGGTCCCATGCCCAAGCCGCCGACGATCGCCGCTGCCGCATCGGAGAGATAATCTCCGTTCAGATTCATGGTGGCGAGGATGGAATACTCATCGGGGCGCGTTTGGATCTGCTGAAAGATGCTGTCTGCGATCCGATCGTTGACCATCACCTTTTCTTTCCACTTGCCGTCGCCGTGCGTTGCCCAAATCGCGTCTAGAACTGCCTGCACCTGCTCGCAGATTGTGGCTTTCTTTTCGGCGGTCAGCGCATCGTAGCCCGGTTCAATCTGACGGGCATTGTCTTCGACGCTCAGATCGGGATTTTTCTCTTTGTTGCTCAAAATCCAAGACTCTTGCTCCGTGACGCACTCGTTGCGGAATTCACTGGTGACTAGCTCATAGCCCCAGTCGCGGAAAGCACCCTCGGTGTACTTCATAATGTTGCCTTTATGCACCAAAGTCACCATCTGTTTGCGCTTGGGCAGCCGCAGGGCGTGGCTCATGGCGCGGCGCACTAGGCGCTGAGAGCCTTTTTTGCTGATCGGTTTGATGCCGATCCCGGAGTCTAGCGGGATGCGCTTCTTGCCATGTTCTGGCGTGGCAGGAATTAGGTCTTCGTTGAGGATTTTGATCAGGCGATCGCCAATTTCGCTGCCCTGCTTCCACTCAATCCCCAGATAAATGTCCTCAGTGTTTTCCCGATAGACAATCACATCTAGCTTTTCCGGCGTTTTGTGGGGCGATGGGGTTCCGGCGTAGTACTTACAGGGGCGAATGCAGGTATAGAGATCGAAAATTTGGCGGAGCGCTACGTTGAGCGATCGAATCCCACCGCCGATCGGGGTGGTCAGTGGTCCTTTGATTGCCACACCGTATTCCCGAATGGCGGTCAGCGTGTCTTCTGGCAAATACTGATAGGTGCCGTACCGCTCACAGGCTTCGTCGCCCGCATAGACTTTGAACCAACTAATTTTGCGTTTGCCACCATAGGCTTTCTCGACGGCAGCATCAAATACGCGCTGAGCCGCAGGCCAGATATCAACGCCCGTGCCATCGCCCCGAATAAACGGAATAATGGGGTCATCAGGGACGATCGGCTCACCTTGACTAAAGGTAATTCGAGAGCCAGTAATAGGGGGTGTAATTTTTTCGTACACCGTAACTTTTTCGGACATGGGGGTGCGACTCCTTGTGATGCGATTTCTTTGCTCTGATTCTTCTGTTGTGATTCTTTACGAGATCAGCACAAGTCAGCCCAACCAGATTAGCGGATCTTGCCGTCTAGAATGATCCATAGTGAACTGAAAGGCGATAGATTCACTCCATTCGTGGGTATACCTAGAAGGAGCCTTTGTTTTGCAATCCCAAGCTCAGTGAGCAGTTCTATGAAAAAGATCTTGATTGTTGACGATGATATTACTCTAAGAGCTGCTCTTAGCCGCTA
>JBBSFA010000113.1:0-7477 GCA_038239185.1 Elainellales cyanobacterium
AACATCCGCGATCGGAAAGGCGAGGTGAAAGATAGCTTGGGGCTGAGTGGGGGGCTGAGTGGAAAGATCTAAGGGCATGGCGATCGACTTTTGGATTCGTTAGAAAGCTACAGTCTCACAATAGCGCCAATCTCAGCAGAAAAGCCCGTCTTCATTCGCTCTGCAAACTTCAGTCTGCAAACAATTCAGCCAACGCTGCCAAAACTGCTTTTTGTTCGCTCAAATCGAGCTGACCTAGCCGTTTAACCAACCGCGTTTTATCCACAGTCCGAATCTGATCCAGGACAATCTGCCCTGCCTTGCCTTGAAACTGGCACAGGATGCGAGTAGGATAGAGCCGCCCCTTCGTCGTCATGGGCGCAATGATCACGGTGGTCACATACTTGTTCATCTCGTCGGGCGAGATCACCACACAGGGGCGCGTCTTTTGAATTTCGCTGCCGATCGCCGGATCAAGATTGACCAGAAAGACATCAAACCGCCTTACCGCCATTCCCATTCCGCTTCGTCCCAATCGGTTGCGGTCAGGTCATCTAGTAAGCCATCTTCTCCCTGTTCTGCCATTGCAGCGAAAGCGGCTTCCCAGCCGGATCGAGATTGCGAGACGGCGCGGATGATCAAGCGATCGGCTTGCACCTCAATCTCAACTTCTGCCCCGATGCCGCTTTGCTCCAGCAGAGGCTTGGGAATGCGAATCCCTTGAGAGTTGCCGATTTTGACGATGCGGGTTCTGATGCCAGTATTCACAATGTAATTGCCTAATCAGGTAATTACATTGTGAATACAAAACAGATTAAAGTCAATGGGTTAGCCGTTCACAGCCGCAGAAACAGTCCGCGAAGCCAGAGCCTCAACCAGACTCCGCACCACCGCAACCATCGCGATTTCGCTGTTGAGCTGGTTGACCGCCGACCCGACTCCAACGCCTGCTGCACCTGCCGCGATCGCCATTGGAGCCGTAACGCTAGACAAGCCAGAGGCGCACAGCACAGGCACAGCAACCGATCGCGAGATCTCGTAAGCCGCAGCCAGCGTGGGCGCAGCTTTCTCAATCAAACCGAGCGTTCCGGCGTGGATCGGCTGACTGCTAGTGCCGCCTTCGGTCTGGATAATGTCGGCTCCGGCGTTGACCAAGGCTTCCGCGAGCTGCACCTGCTGATCGAGCGTCAGGATGTGTGGCACGGTGACGGATAGGGTGATGTTGGGCAGCAGCGATCGCGTTTGCTGCGTCAGTGCCAGCACTTCTGCGGCTTCAAAGCGAATGCCCTGCGCATAGAACGCATCAAAATTGCCAATTTCAATCAGGTCTGCGCCTGCGGCAACGGCAGAGACAAATTTTTCTGGCTCTACGGCTGAAACGCAGATAGGTAGGCGAGTTAGCTGTTTTGCCATCCGCACCAGTTCGGCATCGGCAGCAATATCTACAAAGCTAGCGCCACCCCGATCGGCGGCTTTGACCACTGCCGCCACGCGATCGCGATCGAAGTTTGTCAAGCCGCTGATGATTTTGAGGGCTGCTTGATTTCCAAACATAGCCTGAAGGGAAGGATGAATTGTCATAGGTGTCATAGAGTCTGGCGAAGAGACAATTGTTATTATGCACCAATGTTTTAAAGCTAAAAGTATTTGTCCTAGAGCAAATATTTGGGGGGTGTAAACCAAAAAAGTTGACTCCGACCGATCGGAGACTCTTTTTCCGGCAGCAGCAGCCCAATCACCCCCGCTTTTTTGAGAATGAGCTGATGCCGGACAGATCCCCACAGCAACCGTTCTGCCCATTCGCTCAAGGCAGGTTCGTGACCGACGATCGCCAACTGCGTTTTACCCGCTTGCTTCCACTGTTCCAGCCCGCCCACCCAGGCATCAAAATTGCCGCCCGGAGCGAGATCGGCGCAGACTTCTAAGCGATCGCTCAAGCCCTGCAAAAGTTCTGCGGTTTGCTGGGCGCGTATCAAAGGACTAGTTTGCATCAAGTCAAATCGAATGCCCAGTTCTTTGAGGCGTTGGGCAACCCGTTTCGTTTTAGTTTGCCCTTCGTCGGTGAGGGGGCGATCGTTGTCATTCGTATAAGTGCCATGTTCTCCAGCAAGACCATGGCGGATGATGTAAAGCTCGATCGGAGGCATAGGATTTCTTCCCAACTATTGCGTTCTTCCCAACTATTGCTTAGCGCCGATTCACGACTAGCGTTCCGGCGATGAGATCGTGCAAAGCCTGTTTTTTCTTAGTGAAAGCAGCGAAAAGATAGCCGATCCCGATGATCAGAATCGAAGAGACAAAAAATTTACTAAAAAATCTGCCCGTTGCTCTGGCAAATGAAATGCGTTTACCGCTCAGATCTACCACCACAATGCCTAATGCCATTTTGCCTAGCGTCGCCTGCTTCGATGAGCTTTCCATTAGCGCATTGTAAGGCCACATTGTGATCACCAGCGATAGCATATAAGCGGGCATGACAGCGACTACAAATTGGCTCATGGCTTCAGCCCTTTGTGCTTCATCGGTAGCGTTGCTGATCAGGGCTAGTTTAGCGATCGCATCGTAGCCCCCGAAATTGGGAAAAATGATAGCGCCGACCACTCTAACGATTGAAGTCGGAATGTACAAAATAATTCCATCTAAAAGCGCTGCGGCAAATCTTGTCCCGAAATTGGCATACGGCATTGTCACCTCATCAAGCTTCCTGAAAGCCTATTCTACTGAGTTAAGGCGATTTCATGAAGAACAAAGTACCTGTAGGGGGCAGGTTTCGCAATAAATGCCTGACGAAGCAATTAATTTTGGCTAAACCTGCCCTTACCCCCAACGGTATCTTTCAGGATCTTAGTGAGGCGATCGCCCCCTGCAACGATGATTTAACCATCACAATTGTTAATGACTACAATTCAGAAAAGTATTTCGCCTACTTTTCCTATGCCTAACCGCCTCTTGCCGATCCTGCCTCGGAAAAAACGGACTGGGACAAAAACGCCTGTTAAACCCGCTCGTTATATTAACCTCAAAGGTAGCTCCAACATTACCCAAATCGGAAACCCCAAGGCGCGTTGGAGCGATTTGTATCATCTGCTGCTAACGCTCTCCTGGCCTCGTTTGATTGCACTCCTGGGGTTAACCTACCTTGCCCTCAATGCCTTCTTTGCCCTAGCGTTTCTGATCGGCGGCGATGGCATTACCAACGCTCAACCTGGCTCCTTTGGCGATGCCTTCTTTTTTAGCGTCCAGACGATGGCATCGATCGGCTATGGCGCGATGTATCCCAAATCGCTCTACGCCAACTTGATTGTGACGATCGAATCCATGCTGGGTTTATTTTGGCTGACCATGGCAACGGGACTGATGTTTGCCCGCTTCTCGCGTCCTACCGCCAGGGTGATTTTTAGCAAATCTGCCGTGGTGTCCCTCCGTGATGGGGTTCCTACCCTGATGTTTCGGGCTGCCAACCAGCGCAGTAACCAGATTCTAGAAGCCCAGATGCAACTCTCTGTCGTCAAAAATGTGGTAACCCAAGAGGGCGAGTTTATGCGGCGGTTTTTTGACATGAAGCTGGAGCGATCGCGCACCTCGATCTTTGCGCTCACTTGGACTGCGATGCACTCGATCGATGCAGAAAGTCCGATCTATGGCATGACCCCCGAAACCCTCGCTGAAGTTGAAGCCGAACTAATTGTTACACTGACTGGCACGGATGCTACCTTCTCCCAAACGATTCACGCTCGGCACTCCTATATTCCCGCCGAACTTTTCTGGAATATGCGTCTTTCCGACATTCTCACTCGTGCGGAGGATGGCAGACGCGCGGTAGACTATCAAAAATTCCATGAGATCGAACCTTTGCCGTAAGCAGTCCGCGTACTCCCTACAGCGCGTGTATTTCAGACCTTGCAGCGATCGAGATCACTCAGATTTACTAGAGCGTCTCGAATTAATGAGAGCAGGTAAAGAATTCTATATCTCTGTAACCTCTGTGTAACTGTTATTACATCTTGCATGTTGCAGTATTCGATACAGAGAATCCTTCGCTATGGTGTGAATATAAAGAAAGTCTTAAGCGAGGTCGCCGTGAATCCTAAGCTAATTCGCCAAGTCTGGATGCTGGTTGATACGGGTGTTGCCCCAATTCCTTTAACGCTAGACGATCGCAGTTTAGTGCAGTGGTTGGTTCGCCAACTCTGTATGGAGCGAGCGATCAACTCTCAAGAGGCAGTGCTGCTGGACGATTATCTGCGATCGCGGATTCCCTTGATTCGGCAAATGGCAGGCGGGTATTAGCGTTTCAATCACGATCGCCGCAATTTTTGCTTGACGCGATCGGTAAACTGCGACACCTCTGGGATGCGGAGCTGACTGACCAACAGCGCAAATGCAGCTAATCCCACCAGTCCAGCCAAACAAACCTGCGTCAGATGCAGCCAAAAACCACCCCCATCGGTGTGCCAGACCTGCGCGAGTCCTTGCAACGTGCCCCAAGCCGCCAGCCCTGATACGCCGCTGATTACCGCCAAGCCCGCGATCGGTACACTCCAGGCTTTCAGCGGTAGCCCGTTCAGCTTGCGATCGAGCATCCACAGCAGCATTAGCATCGAGACAAAATTGACCCCAACGGTTGCCATCACCAGACCCGGAGCGCCAAACGGCTTGACTAGGAAAAAGTCCAGCAGGGCATTCAGAAAAATATTGAAGATGCTGATCCGAAACGGCGTGTCGCCATCGCCCATCGCATAAAACACCCGCACCAGCACATCCCGCCCCAGATAGACAAACATGCCGATCGCATAGGCAACCAGCACCGAGGCGGTCAGATAGGAGTCATCTGCGGTAAAGGCGTAGCGCTCATAGACGACTCGCGTGAGCGGTACTGCCAACACCACCATGAGCGCGCTGAGGGGCAGCATGGCGATCGCTGTCATCATCAGCCCTTGCCGAATCCGACCTTTCAGTTCCCCCCAATGCTCTGGCGCTGCCAGCTTCGAGAAAACGGGCAAGAGCGGCACCAAAATCACGTTAGACAAAATCCCCAGCGGCGTTTGCACCAGCAGTCCAGCATAGCCCATTGCCGAAACAGCGGCAGCAGCGTTGGGAATAAACGACGCAAAAAATAAGTCTGTCCAGACGTTGATCTGCATCATGCCCGACGAAAACGTGGCAGGACCCATGATCTTGATCACTTCCTGGACTTCCGGCTGCCGAAAGTCAAACCGCAGCCGAAACCCGCCCAAGCCCGATCGCCACTGCGCGGGCAACTGCATCAGCCATTGAATCACCGCGCCCGCCAATGTCGTCGCGGCTAGGACAATGCTGCCCAGCACCACATACTTGGACGAGAGAATATCTGCACCGAGATATGCCGTCAACCCGCCCAGCCCCAACAGCACCGCCACGCTGGAAAACAAAGGGCTAATCGAAGGCAACCAATATTGGTCGGCAGCGTTCAAAGCCCCGAAGCCAATGCCAATCAGTCCGGCTAGCATTGCCATCGGCGCCATAATCCGAAATTGCAGAATCGCTAGCTCGCGGGTTTCCTGCTGGGTTGCCGACAGAAACAGTCCAGGGCCAACCACGCGCATCAGCGGTTCGGCAAAGATGACGAGTGCGATCGTCACCAGCAGCAAAATACCGACCACTAAAGTCGTGATCGACTCCATAATCGGCGCAATTTCTTCTCGCTTGCGCTTTGCCAAAACGCTGACCATGGCGCTGTGGAAAGGACCATTGATGCCGCCCAGCAGAATTAGCAGGAAGCCCGGAACCACATAGGCGTAGTTAAAGGCCCCGACGACCGAACCTGCCCCAAATGCAGCGGCGATCGCTTGCTGCCGAAACAATCCAAACACTTTACTCAGCAGCGTGGCGACGGCGACAATTCCAGCAATGTTGGCAAGGGAGCGAGAGGGCTTTGACTCTGACACAAAATTTTCAGAAAAGAATTACAAACAGCGGCATATCTTTATCCAATAAAGCATGAATACCGTCTGACAGCTTGGTCATGATTCAAATCAGTTGTAGTTACTGTCTGTATCGCGATCGACCAAACTAGCTCGCTTGCTGCCCGGAATCGGCCAGTCTGCATTTTCGCCGCCAATGATGAGCTGCTCGATCGTCACATAATCTTTGTTGAGCTGGTCGAGCGCGTTGATCAGCACATCCAGGGCGATCGCATCAGTTGTACCCAGGTCAAACCAGCAGCGCGCCCAATTGCTCTCGTATTCAAACTCGCTCATGTTATGCATCAAAGCCATAAAGCTACCCTCAGCGGCTTCCTGGCTATAGTCCAAATAGCTAATCTCCATTCCCGTATCCTGAACTTGCAGATTCTCGGCGTTGAAGCCGCCCAGCTTGCCCAGCAAAAACCAGGAGCTAAACACCTCTTCGACATATTGCCGCTCTGGTTCAGAGGGAACTGTGGTAAATTCCAGCCAGATCCACAGATCGAAAAAGTCACATTCGCGGAATTCTACTTTCATATACAAATACTTAACGACACTTCTCTTCTTCCACTCTTATAGCGTTATTAAGCGCCGATCTGACCAGCATTGCCCATGACTCAAATCCCCTTCGATCAGTTAGCCAAAGAATTTCTGCAAGAGCTTCTGACTCCGCTAGGGCAAGTGGAGCGCAGTTTTGAAGTGCCGGGTGAACCCAAATTTGTCGATGTCTGGTTCCAACCCACGGCATCACCTGCCCGCAGCACAGAGGCTTTGACCTTACTGGAACGCATCACCACTACATCCTGCTCCTTCGAGCCATTCCGCAACCCACCCACTCGGCAAGAAGTCCGCCGATGTCTGCTTAAGCTGCTGTGGGTGCAGGAGTTTGAACTGCGGAAAGATGACACCATTCCTGAAACGCAATTGCCCATGCTCTGGATTCTCGCCAGTTCGGTGTCGAAACCGATTCTAGAAGATGTCAAAGCAGAAGAGCGCGAAGACTGGCTTCCTGGCATTTACTTTTGTGGCAATTTACTTAGGACAGCGATCGTCTCCATCCAGCAATTGCCCGAAACCGAGGAAACCCTATGGCTGAGAATTCTGGGGCGGGATACAACTCAGGCACAGGCGATCGCGGAGGTTTTGGCACTGCCCGCAGCCGATCCGCAACGGCGTAGAATCTTGCAAATGTTAGTTAGTTGGAAAGTTAGAATTGAAATTACAGAATCCTTAGACTCAGAGGATGAGAGCTTGCTTATGGCATTATCACAAGCGTATTTAGACTGGGAAAAAGCAACCGAGGAGCGAGCCGAGAAACGCGGTGAGAAACGGGGCGAGAAACGGGGCGAGAAACGAGGCGAGAAACGAGGCGAAAAACGAGGCGAAAAACGAGGCGAAAAACGAGGCGAAAAACGAGGCGAACGCAAGGTTGTAGAAGCGCTGCTGAAAACCCGGTTTGGCGAACTAGACGAGTCACTAGTGGCGATCGTCCCCCAAATCCTGTCTTTACCCACTGAGGACTACACGGTCTTGATTTTGCAACTCTCGCGTCA
>JBBSFA010000114.1:0-7476 GCA_038239185.1 Elainellales cyanobacterium
AATCTTTAAAATAAGGCTCAGACCAATTCAGAGTTCCAATTTAGATCCGCAGCGTTTTGACGATCGCCAATAGCTGCTTAATATCAATCGGCTTGCGGACAAAAGCATTGGCTCCCATTGCCATTGCCTCATCTTCGCTGATGTCTGTGTAGGCGGTGACCAGCACAATCTGAATATTCGCCAGACTTGGATCTTCGCGAATTCGCTGTGTGACCTCGTAGCCACTCATATCCGGCATCATCACATCCAGCAGCACAAGGTCAGGACGCTGTGTTTTAATAGTGCGGAGAGCAACTAGTCCTCTATTGACAGTATCTACCGTATATCCTTCAGCTTCCAATAGCGTTTTCAACAAAAAGCTATTATCTTCAATGTCATCAACGATCAGAATATGGCTCATGTAAATAATCTAAAACTACAATAAACCCAGTCAAAACTCGATCGCATTACTTGACTTAAAACTCTATTAAGCAAGGATTCTGATGAGTTCATAAATATGTTCTCTGGTATTATTTTTATGAGCATACTTCAGCAGCTAGAACTCTTTAAAGATTGCCACTGTAGATTGCTTTAGCAGGAAACTGAACCCTGAAAGTAACTTGCCAACTGTGAATAGCGCTCAAGAATGTCCTTCTCAGGATTATCTCAGGTCTTGTCGCTTTTTATGGCTGGCATCTCAGGATAAATCATAAGAAAAGTTTAAGTTTCCATTTTAAGATTTGAATAATTTCAAAAGTTAGCGATTTCAATGTTCTTGAACCATTTGCAAAGCTGAGATTCATCAAAAACATAAGACGCAAAGCCCTTTAAATCATGATAGTCCAGTGGTTGGTTAGGAATCGAGTGACGGCTGGGTTTGGATTGGCGCTGGTTATTTTGGCGGTGGTCAGCGTTGATTCTTATCAAAATTTGCTTAACTTTAGGCGGTCTGCCAATGCCGTCGAGCATGCCTTTGAAGTCAAAAATACGATCGCCAACTTGTTTTCCGGACTGCAAGATGCTGAAACTGCCCAGCGAGGCTATTTGATTACCGGAGATGATCAGTATCTAGCGCCTTATCAAACTGCCTTGAAAGCGATCGATCCAGATTTTCAAAAGCTACAGAACTTGGCTCGCGACTTATGCTGAATCGCGATCTGCGGGAACGAAACCAGATGGCAGAAGAACTTCGCCTTTTGAATGAAACGCTAGAGGCGCGAGTCAGCGATCGCACCAAAGAGCTAGAGAATGCTAATCGCTTGAAAGATGAGTTCCTATCGGTGATCTCTTTCGAGCTTTGGAAACAGGCTTCCAGATGCATATTGCTAAGCCAATTGAACCGACTGAACTTGTAGCAGTGATTAAGAGCTTTTCTGGGCGGGAAAGGTAAAGATGCACCTTTCGGCGGATTGTTTTAGGGAGCTGCGAAACGTAAAAATTGTATTGTAAATCACAGGTTTAGCCTGGGTTTGGTACAGAGGCAGCACAAAAAAGGATAAAACCATGGTCAATTTAATTTGGACAGGGGTTGTCATACTCTTTGTCCTCTGGCTTCTGGGGTTCGCAGTCCACATCGGCGGTGGTTTGATTCATCTGCTTCTCGTCTTAGCGGTCATTGGGTTAGTCTATAACCTGCTAACGGGTCGCAGCGCAATTTAGGAAAGATTTTTTGCCTGATTGGTGTATCTAATCTCACACCACAAGTCTGACAACCCTAATAAATTGTGCAGACGCAGTGGTTCGATCGCAGAGGCTAATCGTTTAAATATTTGGAGTAAAACAATGTCTTTAGAAGATAGAGCAAAAGCAGTTGCCAAAAACATTGAAGGCAAAGCGCAAGAAGCTATAGGTAACGTCACTGGCGACCCGGAAACTCAAGCTGAAGGGAAGGCGAAGCAAGTTGAAAGCCAAGTTCGTCACAGTGTAGAGAACGTCAAAGATGATGTGAAAGATATTCTTAAGTAGTTCTTTAGGAGAGTACTGAGTTACATTAGTGCTCTCTTATTTTCAAACTTTATTACCCTAACAACAGAAGGTATACTACCGTTTTCCCACCTCCGGACATCGATAGTATACCTTTTCTTGCTAAAGGCTATCCCCAATGCTAGATCCCCGGATTCTTCGAGAATCCGGGGATCTTCCAGCGAAATGTCAATTAGTTATTGAGCTGGAACGATCGTTGCTTTTACATTGACGCTAGTCACCCCTTTGATCTCTTTTGCCAAAGGTTCGATTTTGTCAAATTGCTCTTTGGTAGGGACTGTGCCCGCGATCGTTACAGCGCCGTCTTTTGCTTCTACAGCTAGATTGCCAGGATGGATATTTGCCTCTAGCTTGCTGCGGACTTCACTCGCCAGATCACCGTCTGCCCGTTTCATCTGATCTCCGCCTGCATCATTCCGCTGTTCGCGCGCGCGGATGTCAGAGTCTAGCTGAGCTTTACGAACGCCGTTCTCTGCATCACCCTGATTGGTTTGAGCTGTGTCCGTTGCAGGGGTTTGCCCGTTGGTGTTGGTAGAGTTTGGAGCATCTGCGCTGGTCTTTGCCGTACTACAAGCCGCTAAACTCAGGACTAACGCGCTACCGATTAACGTGGAAATTACTTTCTTCATGATTGCGATTCTCCATTGCTAAAAAATTGATTCGTCTTGCCCGATATTTCTCGGTTTAGCTTTGAGAGACGGGAAAAGCCTGCCTCTCAAAACCCTGAACTAAAAGAAACTAGCGAGGAGCCTCGTAAACTCCCCAGTCTTGGATGCCTCGATGGCTGAGAATCGATTCCGCCCGATCGATCTCTGCATCTGAGCCTTCAACCATTACCAGATACTCGCCTTTGGTAACACGATCGTTGTAGACTCTGGCACGATCTTCTGGGATGCCTAGCCCAATCAGTCCGCCGCCCAAGCCGCCTGCTGCTGCTCCAATTGCACCCCCAGAAATTGCAGTTGCGAGGGCAGTTGCCAGCGCACCGCCCAGCATCACAGGTCCAACACCCGGAATAGCAACTGCACCCAGACCCACTAACAGTCCTGTCAAGCCACCTAATGCACCACCTGTGACTGCACCCTTCTTAACGCCCTCATCAGCCTGGGTTTCGCGGCTAACTTGCTCAGCTTTATCGCCAACTCGCTCAGCTTTATCAGAGATCCGATCGCTGACCTCTGCTCCAGCCATCACGCCATGCTGATCGTGATCTTGACCCACAACAGAAACTCGATCCATCGGAAAGCCACTATCTCTGAGTTCCCGCAGGGCAGTTTCTGCAGTTTGATGAGTTGGGAAAGCGCCGACTGCGCGCTTGTGATGATTCATAACCATAGATATCTCCTTCCGCTCAAACACAACTGTTTTCAAAGCGGAGTAAAAGCTTGATTTACATGTCAATCTTATTTTTTGTATTTTCCTATACGCTCCCTCTGAGGTTGCAGATATCTTTTTTGAGTCAAAAGCTCGATCAAAAGCAATAGAAGAAGGCTGCGGAAGCTGTTCCTAAGGGTGTAGGAGGTTGCGCTATAGGCTCTTATAGAAGATTCTGAGGATATTTGAGAAAAATTGAATCGAGCGCAAGTTGCAGAACAAATGTATTACTTGCGTCAATGAAAAGATTCGCTGATAATAGAACGAATGTATTAAATGCGATCGAATGTTCTCATGAATGTAGAGCGGCCACTTGGCTCGGTGATTCAAGGCTCTCTGAGTCAAGGTCTAGAAGTCCGACTCCATGCGGATATCTCCGTTGAAGAGATGCGAGTCGGTAAATTTCTAGTGGTGCAAGGGATGCGATCGCGCTTCTTTTGTATGCTCACCGATGTTGCGCTTGGAGCCGCCAGTCCCCGCATTCTTGCCAATCCGCCCGATCCCAGCAATACGTTTTTGCAGGAGGTTCTTGCTGGCAGCGGCACCTATGGGACGATCAATCTGACTCCAATGCTGATGTTTACCCCGACGGAACCGGGAGGCGCGACCGCAGCGCAAGCCAGCAAAGCCAAGACCGCTAAATCTAAAGCTCGCAGCAGCAAGCTGTCGTCTTACGAAGCGCAAACTAATGCCGTAGAGCTTCAGCCCGTCAAAACGATTCCCAGCCACTTCAGCCAGGTCTATGATTCCTCCGAGCGGGATTTTCGGGCGGTGTTTGGCTGGGAAGATGATCCGCAGCGGCGCAACTTCGCGATCGGGATGCCGATCGACATGGAAGTCCCGATTTGTTTGGATCTCGATCGGTTTGTGGAGCGGAGCAACGGCGTATTTGGCAAATCAGGGACAGGCAAATCTTTTCTGACGCGGCTGCTGCTGTCGGGGATCATTCGCAAGCGCGCCGCCGTCAACCTGATTTTTGACATGCACTCGGAATACGGCTGGGAAGCCGCTCGCGAGGGTAAGCAGTTCAGCACAGTCAAGGGGCTACGGCAACTGTTTCCCGATCGCGTCCAGGTCTACACGCTGGATGCAGAATCGACTCAACGGCGCGGCGTGCGGGATGCCCAAGAGCTTTACATTAGCTATGACCAAATTGATGTGGAAGATCTGGCTTTGGTGCGAGGTGAATTAAACCTTTCAGAAGCCAGTCTGGAAAACGCGATTATTCTCCGCAACGAGTTTGGCAAAACCTGGATTTCGCGGCTGCTGTCTATGAGCAACGAAGAAATTCAGGAGTTCTGCGAAGTCAAAATGGGCAGCAAGTCCTCGATCATGGCGCTCCAGCGCAAGCTGACAAGGCTGGACGATCTGAAATATTTGCGGCAAACCTGTCCCCACAACTACGTCGGTCAAATTTTGGAATCGCTGGAAGCGGGCAAACATGTGGTGGTCGAGTTTGGCTCCCAGTCCAATATGCTGTCCTACATGCTGGCAACTAACGTGATCGCCCGCCGGATTCACGCCAGCTACGTTCACAAAGCCGAGCGGTTTCTGCAAACCAAAAATCCCAGCGATCGCCCCCACCAGCTTGTGATTACGATCGAAGAGGCACACCGATTTCTCGATCCGGGCACTGTCCGCCAAACTATCTTTGGGACGATCGCCCGCGAGATGCGGAAATACTTTGTGACTTTGCTGGTCGTCGATCAACGCCCTTCAGGCATCGACAATGAGGTAATGTCACAGATTGGCACCCGGATTACTGCATTGCTCAACGATGAAAAAGACATTGAGGCGATCTTCACAGGCGTTTCTGGCGGACAGGCATTGCGATCGGTGCTTGCCAAACTGGACTCCAAACAGCAGGCTTTGATCCTGGGTCACGCAGTTCCCATGCCCGTCGTGATCCGCACGCGCCCCTACGACGAAACCTTCTACGCTGAAGTGGGTGATACGGCTTGGGAAGAACTGCCGACTGAGACTTTGTTTAGAGCGGCTGAAGCGGCAAAAGCAGACTTAGGCTTCTAAACTGAAAAATTTGCCACCAATTGACGCTAAGCCTCAGCGATGCGCTATAATGACAAATCCCAACGGTTCGGTTATCTCGCCTAATTTACCCTATCTTCTTTTCTGCTCAATCTTAGATGATAGAGAGGTCTAAATCACCTGTTTTCTCACTGGAACGGTTACGGCTCTGATCGGTAGGCAAAACCCAGGATTCTCCCAAAATCTTTGAGGCGATCGAAGGATTGAGACAATCTTAAGTTTTCTCGTTTAAAACCTCTCAGAATGAAATCTTTCGGAGATAATCGTTTCCTCAGAGAGTTATTGCTCTTGAGCAATTAGCTTTTTGAAAAGTCTGCGAACACAAGTTGGAAGCGAGTCTAAAGGGATCAAGCCGCTTTGATCCGATCGATCAACTTTCACCCGATTGGACGAGTTACCCCCCTTTACGAGAACTTAGACTTGTACTAATATTAAAGTAGAAACAAACTCATAACGATTACGACTTAAAAGGCGATAAAGTCAATGCGATGTAGAGCGATTGTGATTTAAGGTTATCCATTCTAAAGTTGCTCAGTTTCTAAAGTTGCTCAGTTTCAAAGTTGCTCAGGGATATGCCCAAGGTTGCTTAGGATACGCAGATTTGCCCTCTTAACGTTAGTCAACTGTGCTTTTAAATTTGTTCACCAGAGCTGACTAGCTGTCGCCGCAGAGGACTAGCTGCAAAAAACTGCAAGACGGTTCACCATTCACCAGTACCGATTACCTACCCATTTATCAATTTCCTCGGCTGAGGTATTTTACGCAAGCATTTTACACCTTTTAACCTTTCACCTGAGTGAGTTCGACTGTTTTTCACAGCCCGGTTTTCTAGCATCTGAACTCACGTCTGAATCTGTCGGTTAGCTCTGGTTCCATCAAAGAGAGTACCGCAGAATCGCTAGATATCCCCCCCATGCTCTGGAAACTAAAGTTCCTGGAAGTTCCCATTTCAAACAGTCTTGCTAGAAGGAGTCCACTGTCGCCCTATGCCAACCGCAAATATCGACGTTAAAACCAGTAAGGGCAAAGCCGTAAAGCCAACTTTCACTGCGGATATGGTACGAACCTATCTGCATGAAATTGGACGAGTGCCGCTCCTGACCCATGAGCAAGAAATTGTGTTTGGTAAGCAGGTGCAGCAGATGATGGCGCTCTTAGACACGAAACAAGCGCTGTCTGACACCCTCGATCGCGAACCTACCAAAGCTGAGTGGTCAGAAGCTGCCAAGCTCAGCGAAGCTGAGCTAGATAAGGTAATGCTTACGGGTCAGCGCGCCAAGCAAAAAATGATTGCTGCTAACCTGCGTTTGGTGGTGGCGATCGCCAAGAAGTACCAAAAGCGTAACCTGGAGTTTCTCGATCTAATCCAGGAAGGGACTCTGGGTCTTGAACGCGGCGTTGAAAAGTTTGATCCCGTGCGGGGCTATAAGTTTTCAACCTATGCGTACTGGTGGATTCGCCAAGCGATTACACGGGCGATCGCACAGCAGGCACGGACGATTCGTCTACCGATTCACATTACCGAAAAGCTCAATAAGATCAAAAAAGTTCAGCGTGAACTGACTCAACAGCTCGGTCGCAGTCCCAACCCGACTGAGATCGGTGAAGTCCTAGAGCTAGAGCCAGCTCAGATCCGCGAGTTTCTGATGCTGTCGCGTCAGCCTGTGTCGTTGGAACTGCGGATTGGCGATAACCAAGATACTGAACTGCAAGACCTTTTAGAGGATGAAAACGCTTCGCCTGAAATGTTTGCTACCCAGGAGTCACTGCGGCAAGACTTGGAGAACATGTTGGCAGAGCTAACCCCCCAGCAGCGTGAAGTGCTGGTTCTGCGCTTCGGGCTAACCGATGGCAATGAGCTGTCGCTTGCCAAGGTGGGGCAACGGATGAACATTAGCCGTGAGCGAGTCCGCCAGTTGGAGCGGCAGGCGTTGGATCACCTGCGCCGCCGTAGAGCCAATATTAAGGGCTACTTGGCGAGTTAGTCTCGTAGCTCAAGATCACATCTCTAGCGGTAGATCCCCGGCTTTTTTGAAAAAGCCGGGGATCTTTGGTATTGGGCGATCGCGAACATTGAGAAACTGTCGCCACTGC
>JBBSFA010000115.1:0-7469 GCA_038239185.1 Elainellales cyanobacterium
AGCGACAAAGCTCAGGAGGTAATGGAGGGTGTAGAACCCGTTTTTACAGAGTTGGGACAACATCTCAATCTGTTGGTGAGTCAGTCGGGCGGGGCACTCCCAGAAGATGTCGAACTCCTGCCCATAGCTGCTCAGACTGCCGCCCAAGCTGCCGCACAGCCTCAAGTGGCGCAACCCGCGCAGCCTGTGCCCGCCCGACCTGCGATCGCCCGAGAAGAAAGTGCACTACAGCTCATTTTTCAAAGTGACGTGCCCGCGCAGCTCCGAGAAATGCTGCAACTGTTCAAGCAAACCGATACCGCTGAAACGCGCCAGCAGCTTCAATCAGTCTGCCGCAACTTGTCCCAGCCGGGAGAGCAGCTTGCCTTGCCCAACTGGTGCGAATTGCTAAAAACGGTGGTGAAGGCGATCGGCAATCCAGAGACGACCTATCGCACCCTAGCGCCCATTGTCATCAAAGATATCAAACATGCTCAGGAGCTGGTGCTATCGGGGCGATCGACTGAAATTACTGCCTGCGAAAGCCTGTTGGAACTCGTGCCGCCAGAGATTGTGGTATCGGAAAGCGACGCTGCGACGCTGCATGATGTCACCGATACCGATTTGGCTGACCTGCTTGCCACGATCGATGCAGCAGAAGTTGATACAGCAGAAGTTGATACAGCAGAAGTTGATACAGTGGAGACGCGTGAGGAAGACTTCCCATTATTAGACTTCGGCAATCAGAATTTAGAAGATGCGCGATCGGTTGAAGCTGCATCCGAACCCGATTTCGGCAATTGGTTCAACTCAGCCCAAATCGATGAACCCATTTCGCTTTCAGGCTTCTTTGAGGATGAAGACATTTCAGATCTGGCACGTAGCTCCGATCTGGACTTTAGCTCCGATGACTTTAGCTCCGAGTTTGTACTTAGCTCCAACAGTCAATCAGACAGTCAATCAGATGATTCATCCTTAGACTTTGACTTGGGATTTGGCGAACTGGGGTTTGGGGAAGCAGATCTCAATCCCGTCGGCGATCGCTTATCCGATCTGGGCTTACCCGATCTGGGTTCGCCTGATGGGCTTAGCTTGATTGATGAGCTAGATGCATCTGCTTTAGAGAATGACGATCAATCTGGGCCAGAAGTAGGGGTAGCTGAGCTAAACTCGCTAGCAGATTTGTTTGAAGGAGAAGTTCCTGATCTAGGCATGACCTGGCAGGAAGAGGAAATGCTGGAACCTGGGGTTGGGATTTTGCCCAATTTGTCTGCGGCTCCTGCCAATGACTTCGCAGATCTGATGTTCGCTCAAGACCCACACGAAGGCTTGGCACTGGACGAAGACGAAGATCTATCGGGTTTGCTCAACGCCAGCACGCTAAGGGACGATTCCCGATCGGTACAGCTCCCCCAACAGACCACCCCGCCGATCGATGCATCGATCGATGATTTCGATGCTTCTCTGTTTGACAATGCCGATTTCTTTGGATCGACTGCTGCCCCGCGCAGCGAGAGCGATTTTGGCAACTTAGATGAACTGTTGGCGGGTCTGGATACCGATAATTTGTGGGACGATATCTCAGAAGTTGATATCACGAGTGGCGATGCCGTGGAGAGCGATCGCTCCTTAGAACTGGACTTTAATCTAGCTACTAATCCAGAGATTGAAGCAGTCAATCAGGCAGACATCTTTTCGTTTGACCTAGGCTCCCCTGATCCAGAACCACAGCCTGAGACTGAACCCACAGAACTCAACGCTGAATTTGCGCTCCCTACCGCCGACGAAGTTCCGCCGGAAGCAGAATTTGACCTGTCGAGCCTGATGACAGACGAATTCAATCTGATGTTGGACGATGGTTCAGATCAAGCCTTAGATCAGCCGTTGCCAGAAGGACTGTTTGCCGCCAGAGCAGAGGCAACTGACGAGTTAAACTTTGGAGAATTGAACTTTGGAGAATTGAACTTTGAAGTCAATGAAGTCGCGGATGAAGTCGGCAATACATCCGAGTTTGACTTCAATCCATTTGCAGCCGATCCGCTTCAGGAATTTAGTGGAGCTGCCAGCTTTGAGGAGCCAGAAGAAAGCTTGCCCTTCAGTCCTCCAGTTGAGGAGGAAAGTGCGATCGATAATTCAGCGCTCAGCGCCTTTGCTGACCTAGATGCCTTTACAGAAAACAATCACTCAGCCGCCAACTTTGCCGACCTGGATGCTTTCAACCAGCTAGACGATCTGTTGGGTGAAACACCAGCAGAAGAGATCACGGCAGATGCCGAATCTGTCGCTGGTGATTTTGCGGCTCACGACATTACAGACAACAATCTTGTAGATGATTTTGCTGATTTAGACACATTTCTGGGCGCAGATCAGGCGATCGCCCCGGCGGCAAATCCTGTCGAAGATGTTGATTTTGCCGATTTGGAGGATTTGCTGAAGAACGAAATGCCGGACGCGATCGCGCCTACTTTGACCTCATCGATCAGCAGCGCCACAGGCGATCGCTTTGCAGAGGAGCAATTTACCGACGATTTTGCCGATTTGGATGCGCTGCTGGATGAACCCTCAACGTCTGCGGCTTCCTTCCTAGAAGCTTCAGACGATGAATTCGGCGACCTTGAGGACTTGCTCAAAGATGCCGATCAAAAGCTAGGCGGCACACCTACCGCGCGCGGAAATCGCCTAGCTTCCAGCGCGGCTAACCGTCGTCCCCAGCGGCGCAGCAATCTCACCGACCAAACCATGCGGGTATCGGTCAAACACCTAGATAACCTGAACAACCTGGTTGGGGAAATTGTCGTGAATCGGAATAGCCTGGAGCAAGCGCAGGAGCGGTTGCGGCAGTTCCTTGATAACCTTTTGTATCAAGTCCAGCAGCTCAGCGATGTGGGGCAGCGAATGCGCGATCTATATGAGCGATCGCTGCTAGAGAGTTCATTGCTCTCTAGTCGCCGCAGCTATCAGCTTTCTCCTTACAACGGCGGTTCCAATAGCGGCTTTGCGGCAGCACAGCCCAACCACGCTGCTGGCATGAGCTTTGACCCGCTAGAGATGGATCGCTTTACCGGATTCCACACCCTCTCGCAGGAGATGATCGAACTGATCGTTCGAGTCCGGGAATCTGCCTCGGATATTGACTTTGTGGTAGACGAGAGCGACCAAGTCACGCGCAACTTCCGTCAAATCACCACCCAGCTTCAGGAAGGCTTGACGCGATCGCGCATGGTGCATTTTGCCCAAACCGCCGATCGGCTACCCAGAGGCGTGCGCGACAACGCGCTGAAGTATGGCAAGCAGGCAGAGCTATTGATCGAAGGACGCGACACGCTGATCGACAAAATGATTGTGGAGCAGCTTTATGACCCAATGACCCACTTGGTCAACAACGCCGTGGCTCACGGAGTCGAGACTCCAGCGGTACGAGTTGCCGCAGGCAAACCCCCCACCGGCAAAATCACCATTCGCGCCTTCCATCACGGCAACCAAACGGTGATTTCTGTCAGCGATGACGGCGCAGGGATTGACCCAGAGCGCGTTAAGGCAAAAGCAGTCAGCAAAAAACTGATCACGGCGGCTGAAGCCAAAGAGATGTCGCGGCTAGATGTGTATGATCTGCTGTTCCACCACGGCTTTAGCACTGCCGATCAGGTTGATGATCTGCGGGGTCGGGGGATTGGACTAGATGTGGTGCGGAGCAACCTGAACGAGATTCGCGGCGTGATTACGATCGACTCTGTGATCGGCAAAGGCACTACCTTCTCGATCCGCCTGCCGCTCACCCTAAGTATCTCCAAAGCCCTCTGCTGCATCAGCAATCGCGCCCGCATTGCCTTCCCAATGGATGGGGTCGAAGATATGCTGGATGTGCCGAAAGAGCGGATTCAAACCGATGAACAGGGGAACAGCGTCATTCACTGGCGCGATACCATGCTGCCGTTCCAACCCCTGCCTGAACTGCTGGCGCTCAACCGAGTTTTGGGTCGCGGCAGCGTCTATGGTGGCAATCAGGAAGACGATATTGTTTCGATCGTGGTGCTCCGCAGCGCGGGCAACTTCCTGGCGCTCCAGGTCGATCAGGTGCTGGGCGAACAGGAAATCGTGATCAAACAGCTAGAAGGTCCTGTGCCTAAGCCGATCGGCATTGCGGGGGCAACGGTGCTGGGCGACGGACGGATTATGCCGATCGCCGATGTTCTAGAGCTGATTGACCTGTCGCAGGGACGGATTCGCCGCGAGTCGGGTAACTCACTGTGGGAGAAAGGCGCAATGCCGCCCGCCGAAATGATGGAAGCGAAGAGTGAACCGACGGTGCTGATCGTCGATGACTCCATCACAGTCCGCGAACTGCTGTCGATGACTTTTAACAAGGTGGGCTATCGCGTCGAGCAAGCCCGCGACGGTCAGGAGGCTTGGGAGAAGCTGCGATCGGGCTTACCCTGCGACTTGGTATTCTGCGATATTGAAATGCCACGCATGGACGGGCTAGAACTGCTGTCTCGCATCCAAAAAGACCCGAACTTAGTACAGATCCCGATCGCCATGCTGACCTCCAGAGGAGCCGATCGCCACAGACAAATGGCGGTGCAACTGGGCGCGAAAGGCTACTTTACGAAGCCTTATCTAGAAGAAATGCTGCTAGATGCGGCGCAGCGAATGCTAAAAGGCGAGGTATTAGTGTCCTAGCCTACTTTAAGGACATTTATTGAGCTGTCCTAGCGAAATGGCGATCGCCTGTTCAGTACTCTTATCTTGGAGTTAAACCTGCGAAATTCTGAACGCCCATGAAAGTGACGAACCGCCGCAATCCAGTCCTATTAGTTCACGGAATTGACGACACGGGCGGCATTTTTGGGCAAATGGTTCTCACCCTAGAAAACTTGGGCTGGGAGGTTCACACGATCGATCTAATGCCCAGCAACGGCGAAGCGGGGTTAGAACCTCTAGCGGCGCAGGTAGCAGCCTATGTGAAGCAGACTTTTGAGCCAGGACAGGCGATCGATCTGGTTGGATTTAGCATGGGCGGAATCGTCAGCCGCTACTACGTGCAGCGATTGGGCGGACTACAGCGGGTCGATCGCCTAGTGACGCTTGCCTCGCCGCACAATGGCACCTGGACAGCGCTCTTGCGTCCTAACCTCGGTGCTAGCCAGATGCGCGTGGGCAGTAGGTTTCTGAGCGATTTGAATCGGGATGCCGAGCGGCTGAAGCAAATCAATTTCACGTCGCTCTGGACTCCGTTTGATTCGATGATTATTCCGCCCAACAGCTCCGAAATGCCTGTGGGAGAGAGCCGCCAAGTCTGGGTAGGCGGACATGCCTGGATGGTGACAGATGCTAAGAGCATTCTGGCGATCGCGGAAACCCTTTCTGAGCCGTTGCGAAAAGCACGGGCGATCGCTTAATGTGATGTCACTCCTGGAACAACAGTTAGCCGCGATCGTCAAACCCATTAAATAAGCCCGACAGTCTCCTGCCGGGCGAACAAACTGCTTAGGTATCAGATAGATTTCAGAATATCGATTCAACCTCGATCAAACCATCCTCCTAAAGAGAGAGATAGTCGATCGGCTGGGCGGCGTTGGTGGAAGGTTATGAGAAAGGTAAGTCAAGATAGAAAGAGCTAGAACAAAAATCGCTAGACTGTCTTGCTTTCATCAACATGAGCTATTGCCTGAATCCCGTTTGTCAGAAGCCGCGCAATCCTGCTGACGCGAAGTTCTGCCAAAACTGTGGATGGAAGCTATGGGTGGGCGATCGCTACCAAGCTCTAGAGCTAATTGGACAAGGCGGTTTTGGACGGACCTTTCTGGCGATCGATCAAGCGGCAAGCCCCAAAGAAGCTGAGCCAAGCGAAGCTAAGCCTGCGTTCTGCGTGATCAAGCAGCTCTTGCCCCGTGCGATCGGATTGGAATCGGCTCAGGCTGCCAATTTGTTTCGGCGGGAAACCGAGCTGCTGAGGGAACTAGGGCAGCATCCCCAAATTCCGCAGTTGCTTGACCATATTGAATCGGCAGAATCGCTGTATCTGATTCAGGAATATATTGCTGGACGCAATCTAGAAGTCATTTTGACTCAAGAAAAACCGTTCAGCGAAGCGCAGATCTGGGACTTGCTAGCCGAGATCTTACCCGTCTTGGAGTTTGTCCACGATCGCCAGGTGATTCACCGGGACATCAAGCCCGAAAATATTGTGCGTCCTGCCAGCGGCAAATTGGTGCTGGTGGACTTCGGCGCATCGAAATACACGACTGAAACGGTGCTGGCGCGAACCGGGACAGTAATCGGCAGCGCTGGGTACGTCGCACCAGAGCAAGCCATGGGCAAAGCCCTGTTTGCCAGCGATTTGTATAGCTTAGGCGTGACCTGCCTGCATTTGCTGACGGGACTGCATCCCTTCGATTTGTATTCCGTCAGTCAGGATGCTTGGGTCTGGCGGCAGTATTTGCCCCAGTCGATTAGCAGCAGACTCCGGCAGGTTTTAGACAAGTTGGTGCAGCGCGCCGTCAACCAGCGCTATCAAACTGCCGCCGCTGTACTGCAAGATTTGCGTCCGGCAAATGGCGCAGTCTCGCCCCGATCGCCCCAGCAGCCCACTAAACCCAACATGATTTGGCGCTGTACCCAAACGTTATTCGGTCATACGGGGGAAGTGACGGCTCTCAGCCTCAGTCCTAGCGGACGGATTTTGGCAAGCGGCAGCAGCGATCGCACCCTCAAGCTATGGCGACTGGAAACAGGCGAGTTGCTGCACACCTTTGCGGGGCGATCGCTCTGGTCAACCGCAGGGCATCAAGACCGAATCAGCGCTGTGGCATTTGGCTTTGAGGGGCGAGTTCTGATTAGCGCCAGTCAGGACGGCGAGATTAAGCTGTGGAATTTATCCACTCGTCAACTGATCAGCACCGTGCCGAGCCACGGCTGGAATATTTTATCGATCGCCCTGACTCCTGACGGCGATCGGCTGATCAGCGGCAGCGGCGACGGAATGATTCAGCTTTGGGATGCCGAAACGGATGAGCATCTGGCGGATCTGAAGCAGCATCAGGATCAAGTCAGCGCGTTGGCGATCGATCGCACCGGACAGCTATTGGTCAGCGGCAGCTACGATCGCACCATCTGCCTCTGGGATCTCGAAAGCGATCGCCTGATCAAAACATTGAAAGGGCATGTCGATCGAGTGAGTGCGCTTGCCCTCACACCCGATGGCACGATTCTGATCAGCGGGAGCTGGGACAAAACGCTGAAGATTTGGGACTGCAAGCTGGGGGAACAGCTTCGAGTCATTTCAGCGCACCGCGATCGGATCAACAGTTTGGCAATGCACCCCAGCGGCAAATTTTTCGCCAGCGGCAGCGAAGACAGCCGCATCAAGCTCTGGAATTTGCAAACGGGCAATCGGCTGGACGAATTTGGGCATTCTTGGGGCGTGAAGGCGATCGTCTTTACCCCAGCAGGCGATCGGTTAGTCAGCGCTGGAGCCGATGAAACGATAA
>JBBSFA010000116.1:0-7465 GCA_038239185.1 Elainellales cyanobacterium
ATTTAGAAGAAGCTGCATTAGATCTGGGCGCAACGCCGTTTCAAGCCTTTCTGAAAGTGCTGTTGCCGGAGCTGATGCCCGCAATTCTCTCAGGCAGTTTGCTGGCATTCATCCTCAGCATGGACGATTTGCTGATTTCGAGTTTCACCGCAGGCGGCGGAGTGACTACGCTGCCGATGCTGATTTTTAGCCGCGTTCGCACTGGCGTTAAACCCGATATTAATGCTCTCAGCGTGGTGCTGATTTTGGCATCGGGGGCTTTAGCCTTCGCCTCAGAATACATCCGCTACCGGAGTGAACAGCGGCGGCTAGGGTGAGTAGATACTAGATCAGGTAGATCAGGATAAAGGTTGCAGAACTTTGCATGATAGTCCGGTTAGGACTGCCATGGCATAAAATTCGGTTATGCAACGTAAGTATCGATCGCCCGATCGAAAAATCCCCAACGTCACTCGATCGCAGGTATCCCCATGAGAACCCTTAATCCGGTGGGAGCGGTTCAGCTTCAGCGTCCGACGCTGTGGCTACCGCTCTGCGCCATCGCGTTAGTTTACGCTGCCTTTACGATTAGCTGGATGATCTACCGAGTACATTTACCCGGCGTGCTGACCCAGTTTGGCTTTGCAGGATCAGTTGCGCCCACGCTGCTGTTGATCGAGTCCCTGATTACGATCGCCGTCGAACCCTTAGCAGGCGCGTTTTCCGATCGCACGAACCGCCAGCAGGGCAACCGTTTTCCCTTGATCACATTTGGCGTGATTCTATCAGGGCTGCTGTTTGTGGCAACCCCCGCGCTGATTGTCTTTACCCAGCCCAACAGCGGCTTTGCTTGGCTGTTGCCGATGCTGCTGATTGCCTGGGCGATCGCCATGAGCTTGTTTCGCAGTCCTGCCTTGGCTTTGCTGCGGCGCTGTGCCTCTAATCTGCGGTTGCCCCAAGCCGCTAGCCTGCTCACCTTTGCGGTGGGAATCGCTGGAGCGGCGACTCCGTTAGCCAGTAAGTTGGTGTTGGGCATGGGGTCAACGCTGACCTTTATGCTGGGCGCGGTGTTTATTTTGTTAAGCGTCATCTGGCTGCGCTGGACAAACCCGATCGCCCTAGCCGCTTCTGAACCGCCAGAGTATTTTGCGTTTTCTAGCGAAGTGCCGATCGCCAATCTAGCCACCCTGTTTGGGCTAGGACTGTCGGCAACTTTGGCGATGCGATTGGCGATCGAAACCTTGCCTAAAGTGCTGAAAGCTCAGGTTCCGGGCATTATGCCGCCCACGTTTGTTGGGCTGCTGTTTATTGCGCTGGCGATCGCGGCTTTTCCGATTGGTCGGGTTGCCGTGCGCGTTGGCAATGCCACAACGATGCTGATCGGCAGCGGTTTGGCTGCAATTTTCTTCGGCACCCTGCTATTTACCCACAGCGCTGGCATGGCTTTTGTCGTTGCCATGGGGTTGGGAATTGCCTTTAGCTTCCTAATCAACGGCACATTGCCGTTTGCGCTGGTGCTAGTGCCGCCCGATCGCGCTGGCTTGGGGATTGGGATATTCTTTGCAGGTGCTGCGACTGCCACCAGTTTGTTTACAGGGATTTTGGCAAAACCCGGTGTGCTTTCGCCTATCAGCGGATTTGCGATCGGCTGTGTGGCATTGGGCTTAGCTGCCTTGTGTGTCTGGTTAGGCAAAGACAGGGCAATCGAGCATGGCAACTGAACTTTGCAACTGAACTTTGCAAAACGTATGTACTAGCCTAGGCGATCGTGTGGTACAACACAGGTGTATCGGATGGACTTTGGCAAAATTGAATCTAGCGGTATAGTCTTAATCAATCTTGGCAGATTTGCTCTGAGCAGACTGAATCAATTTAGTAAGACCTGGATCGCTAAGATTCTGATTTGATCGCTGATTGCCTGCTTCTCCCATCCCATACACCTGTTGATATCGCTTTACCGCAGAAGGTACCCCAAAACTATGGCTGGCAAATCGTCTAACTCGCTCTCTGCTTCCTCTGGCTCGCTCCCTGCTTCCTCTACAAACGCCCTCAGCCTGAATGTCCTCAGCGTCGATTTGGGACGAACTTCGACCAAAGCCTGCGTCAGTCGTGATCCAGATAAGGTGGTGCTGATTCCAGCCAACGTGGCACACCTCACCGTGGAGCAAGTGCGGCGCGGCGGCTTTGAATCTCAGCCCACCGATCCGCTGATGGATATCTGGCTGGAGTTTCAAGGGCGCGGCTTTGCGATCGGGCAGTTGGCAGCAGACTTTGGCGCAAATCTGGGGGTTGGGCAGTCCAAGGTGGAAGATGCGCTGGTCAAGATCCTCGCCTGTGCAGGTTACTTCGGCGTGAAGGGCGAAACCTCGGTGGTGGTGGGATTGCCCTACTACTCGCAGGAGCAGTTCGATCGCGAGAAAGAGCAAATCGTCAGTTTGGTGCGATCGCCGCATGTGATGAGCTATCGCGGCGAATTTGCGGCAGTCGAAATCAAACAGGTTTGGGTGATGCCAGAGGGCTTTGGCAGCTTGATTTGGGGCGAGGCGCAGGACAAAAAAAGTGCCAGCCCCGATTTTCCCAATCTCTCAGTAGCGGTCGTAGACATCGGACATCAAACCACCGACTTTTTGATGATCGATCGCTTCCGGTTTGCCAGAGGCGCATCCAAGAGCGAACCTTTCGCCATGAGCCAGTTTTACGAGCAGGTCGCCTCCCAGATTTCGGGAGCTGACAGCCAGTCTTTGTCGCTGATCGAAGCCGTCCACCGTCCAGATGGCGAACGCTTCTATCGTCCTCGCGGCGAAACCAAGCCCACGAACCTGGACGACATTTTGCCCAGCCTGCGAAAAAGCTTTGCCCGTGAGCTGAGCGATCGCCTGATCACCTGGCTCCCAGAGCGCGTCACCGATGTGATCGTCAGCGGCGGCGGCGGCGAATTCTTCTGGAACGACTTCCGCCCGCTGCTGCGGGAAGCCCGCCTTAAAGGACATTTGGCGAAGCCCTCTCGTCAAGCCAATGCGCTAGGGCAGTACATCTACGGCGAGGCGCAGCTCGTGGCTTTGCAAAGCAAGCTAGCAGCCGCGCAGAGCTAGTCCTCTGGAGGTCTAAATGGTGAGCGATCGCAAAGATAAAGCGAACCGAATGGTCAAGTTTGCCGCAACTGAGGCAGACCAACTTTTGCTGGAGGCGATCGACCAAAAGCTAATCGAGCAGTCGATCGGCTTCAGCGATCTCTGTAAGCAAGCCCTCCAGCAATTTTTGCAGTCGCCCGATCCAGAAGCCCCCCCAATCGGCTTGCAGCAACAAATTCTCGATCTGCAACTGCAAGTCGCGCGCATCGAAGGCAAAGAAGAAGCTCGTCAGCGCTATGCCTTGCGCCGATTGGAACAACAGGTGCGAGAACTCAACGATCGCCTCGCGAGTCTGGAGCGCAAGGAGTATCTAGAACAGCAGGTGCGCCACCTCACCGATCGGCTCATGCGGTTGGAGACTCAGGAGAATGGCACAGAGAATCGGATAGAGGCTAGTTCGATCGCCGCTCTCCCAGACGCAGAAGCGGCTGACGATGAGGCATTTGTAGCGGAGGCAGCGATCGACCCGTTGCTCGATCGGCTGGCTCCGCTGCTAGAGGATTTTTAAAAGCTGAAATGGGTTGAAGCGCCCGATGATTTAGGGTTACAACCCATTTCAGCGGTTAGCCCTGAATGGATTCGAGGGCGGGTGATTGGGAGTACAGATTAAACACTGACAAAGCTAGATTGCACCAGTTGGTTGGCAGTGATTCCAGTCAACAGCGCCAACGTCTCATTGCCAAAGCGAACAGCCGCGCTGCCGTTCACATTCGCAAAGCTGAGCTGTCCGAAACTCAGTCCTCCGGATAAGCCAATCTGGTCTTGTCCAACCGTGAAGTCCTGAATCGTATCTGTCCCGTTACCAGTGCCAGCAATCACAAAGATATCTTTGCCATTGCCCCCGTTGAGCGTGTCGTTGCCAGCGCCACCAATCAAGATGTCATCGCCGTTGCCGCCCATGAGAGTATCATCGCCAGCGTTGCCCGTTAGGGTATCTTTGCCATTGCCGCCCATCAAAATGTCGTCGCCAGCGGTGCCGATCGGGGCATCCTTGCCATTGCCAGCATCGATGGTTCTGCCCACTTCTAAAGTGACCGTTGCCTGACTGGTGAGGTTACCATCTGTCACAGTGTACTTAAAGCTAGCAGTACCGCTAAAGCTGGAGTTAGGCGTGAACACCACGTTGCTGCCGTTGAGGGCGACATTGCCACCCACCGCACTGCTAAATCCATTGGGCACGATCGACAGCGTGGTATTGGCATCGGGGTCAGTGTCGTTTGCCAGCAGCGTTGCAACTGGGATTTGCTTCGCCGTACTCTGGTTCGCTGTGATGCCGCTATCGTTGTTGGCGATCGGGGCACGGTTAAGCGGTGGCAAATTAAAGCGGGCAACCCCTGGATCGTGATCGCTGATCTGATCGGCAAACTCAGAGTTGATGTGAACCATATCAAACCCATCTAGGTTGCTCAACAGATTATTGCTGCTGAGAATATGATCGATCGTCTGAGCGTTGCCTTCAAAGTTGTAGGTGTAGCGCTCATTGGCGGGCAGGGTTTCAATCAGCGCATTGAGTCCACCGCTCTTTAAGATATTGAGCGGGTTGGAGAACTCAAAGTCGTTCAGGTCGCCTTCAACCACGATGTTGGCATTCGGATTGATGGTCAGAATGCTTTGAACAAAGTTTTTGACGATCGTCGCTTGCTGGGTACGTTGCGTTTCGCTGGAGAGGGTCGGAGGCTGATTAAGACCAAACAGGGGTTGATCGCCCCCCTTCGAGTTGAAGTGGTTGCCAATCACATAAACCGTCTGCCCGTTAAAGGTAAACTCGCCCACGAGCGGCTTGCGGCTACTGTTGAAGGCGGCGTTGGTTGGGTCAATCAGACCGGGGCTAGCAGACAGGTCTGGGATGCCGTCATTGCCGACATCTGTCACCGTTGTGCTTGAGGTCGAGGTGCCACCGGGGCGATCGACAAACTTAACTCGCTGAGGATTGAACAGGAACCCGACTCGGATATTGCCACCGGGTTCTCCCCCATTGGTGTCGTCTACCGGATCAATCTGGCGGTATTGGTAAGTAGGACCTCCTGCTGCGGCGATCGCGTTAATCAAAGTCTGATACGTCACGCTGGCATCGACGACGCTGTCATTCGTTGCACCATTGTTGTCCTGCACTTCCTCTATGCTGATGATGTCGGGGGACTTCAGGGTGTTGGCGATCGCACTGGCGAGGGCATTAAACTTCGCTGTCCCGTCGCCCGGATCGAGGTTTTCTACGTTGAACGTGGCGACTGTGAGTTGATTCGGGGTGGCAGTGAGGGGCGTGACTTCTTTTTGCAGCGGCGAGGCTTGCACCACCGTCGGAGCGGTCGGAACCAACACTTCGTAGTTGCTGAAGTCGTAGTTCACTACTCCTGTAATTGTGCTGAGTTGAGCACCCACACTCACGGCGGGCAAGGTCAAAGCCGCGTTGTTTAGATCATCGATTTGAATCCGCTCTGGGTTGAAGTCGCTTGCGTTGATCAAGCTACCGCCACGGGCAGTCCGGCTGGTGGCGTTGGCTCCATTGTCAGCCAGCACCCAGATTTCCTCAGAAGCCCCAAAGTTTGCGGTCGGTGAGGTGGTCACCGGATTATTGATCTGAACCAGCATCCCTTCTAGGCTTTCATAGAAGTCAATGCCATCTTGAGCCGGATCAAAAGTGCCGCTGCTCTCCACATTGGTCGCGTCGTTTTCAATCACCGATGTCGGAATTGTCCGTCCGCCATTGCCCAAGATCACAGCGGTTGGGAGGGCATTCCCGCTCGATAGTACCGTCACGGTAGGAGTGCTGCCAATCTGCGTGACCGTAAGGTTATTGGCATTGTTTCCCGGACGGAACTCTGAGACTTTACCGCTTACCAGCACTGAATCTCCCACCGCAACCGTTGGAGCCGAACTGGTGAAGACAAAAATACCTTCAGATGTTTTTTCGTCGGTATCGGGAGTAGGGTCTTGCAAATAAAAGCCATTCGTTGCAAGTGCCGTGACGATACCCGGTACATTGCTAACGGTCTGACCATTTAAGGGTGAAAGATGCGTCGCCCCTTGAATGTCGTGAATCCGAGTGGCTCCAGCACCGATATCGTTATCCGCGATCGTCACGGTTGCGGTTGCGGTTGCTCCCAAGTCGTAATCGGCAGTATCAACCAATGTCAGGGTAACTGTCTCGTTTCCTTCCACGGCAGTATCATCGACGGGGGTGAGGGTGATATCCACAAAGGACTGACCAGCGGCGATCGTCGCTGTACCTGCCAGATTTGGCGCGTAGTCAGTTCCATTTGTTGCCTGACCTGCTCCAGTCGCGATTGTGTAAGTCACCGTCAGCGCACTAGCTGTATCGCCTGTGCGGATAATGCGGAATGTACCAGGATTTGCACCTGCCTCAGCCGCAGAGGCATCCGTGGCTTGAATTGAAACTGTGGTTTGTGAAGGAGGCGCAGAGCTACGCAGTCCGTTGATGTAGGTGGTATTTGCACCGCCGTTTGGCTGCCCTGAAGTGGTGGCGGCAGCGGCAATTCCAGTTGTCCAGTTAGCGGTGTTAGCGGCACCCGCCAAGTCAGAGTTCAACGCATAGCCCGTGTTATTGGTGCTGACTCCAAAGTTGACAGTTGCCGCACTGGTAAAGGCTCCAGTTGCCGTGCCAATATCTACCGCGAAGCCATCCGCTGAAATGGTGGCTCCAGTGTTGGTGGTATCGACCCAAACCACGTCATCTCCTGCGATATCACCTGTGTTGCCGGAATTGGCATTGGGTAAGAAGGAACCGCCTGCATTGAGGAAAAGGTTCCAGTCTCCGCCAGCCGGGTTGTAGGAGGCATCTTGAGTAAAAGCAGTTGTACCGCCGATCGCAATGATTGTTCCTGCTTTAAACACAGGGGCGATCGAGTCTAGATTGGTAAAGTCGTAGGCGGAAAACTTGCCAGTTTTAGCGGCGGTTGCATCACCGACAAAAAATGAATTGAGTTGAGCCGCCGTGACATCCTCAACCACTAAAAGCTCAATGAATTCATCTCCTGTAGTTAAGGTGCTACCCCGGTAGAATTCATTGATGATAACTTTAGCCATGAAAACCTCTTAAATTAGTGCATGAACTAGTTCACTGATTGCGATCGCCTGTAAGCACCAACTTACATATGAAAAGGCCACACAGCAGGAAGCCGCGCGGTCAAGGCAGATTACGCAAAATTATTTAGATGCACCTATATGCAAGTCCTGTCTACTAGACTGCCATAGCTGGTTTAAGAGGTTTATAAGAGTGTATTAACGAGTTCAGTCAATAAGCAGAGTGAATTGCGCCGCTTGTTGAACAAAAATCCCCGGATTCTCGAAGAATCCGGGGATTTGATATCATAATTTCCTTCTCAAATACTACTCCG
>JBBSFA010000117.1:0-7465 GCA_038239185.1 Elainellales cyanobacterium
AACTTCATCACTGCCTCACCTCTCTCGTCCATCGCATTGCTCAGATTTGCTCCGAGAATCAGCCGTTAGCCAAGATGACTCTATCCAGTTTGATATCCCTAAGTTCCCGACTGGACGATCGCACCCTGACCCAAGCAGGAGGCGATCGCTCGTCTGATTGCCCTCACTTTGAGGAAAACGGCGTATGAAGTCTCTCAACCAGACTAAACCCCCTGTTAAGTCCAGTAAGTCCAGCTTGGTCAAGCCTACTATTTTAGTGGTCGATGATGAGCCAGATAATTTGGATTTGCTCTATCGCACCTTCTATCGCCAGTTCAAAGTGCTGCGGGCAGTGGGTGGGCGAGAGGCCTTAGCAATCCTGGAGCAAGAAGGTGAAGTCGCAGTCATTATCTCGGATCAGCGGATGCCGTATATGAGCGGTACGGAGTTCCTGAGCCTGACCGCCACTCGCTATCCGGATACGATTCGGATTATTCTGACGGGCTATACCGATGTCGAGGATTTGGTAGAAGCCATCAACTCCGGCAAAGTATTCAAATATGTCACGAAGCCCTGGGATGATGTAGAACTCAAAACAGTCGTGCAGCAAGGCGTAGATACGCACAACGTGCTGAAGGCGCGCACCAAAGAGCTTCAGCGATCGCTGCGCCAAGAATCCCTGCTCAATACCATCACGGGCACGATTCGCAGCGCCCAAAGCTATCAGCAGATCCTCCAAACGATCGTGGAAACCGTGGGGCAAATGCTGGAGGTCGATTGCTGCATCCTTCGCCCTTTCCAGAACAACCGAATGGAAGAGGAGCTGTTTGTCTATACGACGGAAGCGCTAAAGCAGACAGACTCGATCGATCTCAGCACTTTGGCGCATACCGTTTGGGCAACGCAAGATATAGAGGTGATCACAGACAGTCAAGACAGCCAAACGAGCGATCGGCTCGCCAGTGACCCGACTGGGCAGCGCCAGCAAGCCTATCGGCAGGCAAATATTGCCTCCAGCCTGATCGTGCCGCTGATGTTTCAGCAAGAGCTACTGGCGGTGCTGGCTTTGCATCAGTGCGGACACTGCCGTATCTGGCAGGAAGATGAGGTACAGCTCATCTTCATGGTGGCGAATCAGGCGGCTCCGGCGCTGTCGCAAGCTCGTGCCTATGAGCAGGTGCGAGCGCTGGCGAAGCGAGAAGGACTGTTTAACACCATCACCGCCACGATTCGATCGAGCCTTGACCCGCAAGAAATTTTTGCGGCAATCACCCAGCAGTTGGGGCAAGCGCTCCATGCCGATGGCTGCGCCCTGTCGCTCTGGACTGAGGACGAAGAATATGTGCAGTGTGTAGGTCTACATGATGCGAGCAGTCATGATGTGGGCAGCGAACGACAGACGGTGCAAAGCCATCTGAACTTGCCGCAGTCGCGAGTGCCGATTAGCGAAAATCCGGTGTTGCAGCAGCTCATGCAAACCCAAGAGCCAGTGGTAGTCAACGACTTAAGCCAAACCTCTGACCTGAGCGAGCTGGATTTGCCCTTGCGATCGCCCGCTCGTGCCCTCTTAGTAGTGCCGTTGCTCTACAACGGCAAGATTATCGGCAGTATTTCTCTGCGGCAAACCAGTCAGCCTCGCTGCTGGGCGGAGGACGAAATTGCCCTAGCGCAAGCAGTGGCAGCACAGGCGGCGATCGCCGTACAGCAAGCCCGTCTGTTTCAAACCACCCGCCAGCAGGCAGAGCAATTGCTGGCGCTTGATCACCAAAAAACCGAGTTTTTCCAAAACGTTTCCCATGAGTTCCGCACGCCGCTGACGCTGATGATTGGGCCGCTAGAGTCGGCAGTAGAACAAAACCAAGGACTCTCGCTCGACCAATCGGTGATCGCCCTCCGTAACTCGCGGCGGCTATTGCGGCTGGTCAATCAGCTTCTAGACTTGCAGCGGCTGGATGCCGGACGGATGCAGCCCAGCTTCCACCCCTGCAACCTGCGCCAGTTTGTCGAGCAGATCGTGGATTCGTTTACGCCCTATTGCGATCGCAAACAAGTAGAGCTACGCCCGGATTTGCACGACTGTCCGCCGATTTACCTCGATCAAGAGAAATTTGATAAAGTCCTCTACAACTTGCTCTCTAACGCGATCAAATTCACGGCAGCAGGCGGCAGGATCGAAGTCAGCCTCAAATTTAGGGGCAATTTTGATGGGACGACGGGCAGTCCAACGGAGCACGATCGCTGCTTGATTCAAGTCAGGGACACCGGGATCGGCATCCGATCGGATCAAATTCCTTACCTGTTCGATCGATTCCGGCAGGCAGATGGTTCAGCTAGCCGCAGTCATGAGGGCAGCGGCTTGGGTTTGGCATTGGTCAAAGAGCTGGTGGAGCTACACGGCGGCGAAGTCAGCGTCGAATCAACCTATGGAACTGGCACAACCTTCACGCTCTGCCTGCCTGTGGGCACAGCCCATTTACCTGCGGATCAAATTAGCGTGATCCCGGTGGAGCTAGAGCAAAGTCGCGCCACAGTAGAGCTGGCAGACATAGAAATTGAGCTACAAGAAATTGAGCTACAGGAACAAGCCACTCCGCTGAATGGAGCCGCCGAGGTCATTGTCCCAGCGATCGCCACAACTCCGCTTTCCCCCGGACTGTCTGCCCCTGCCAAAGTCCTAGTCGTCGAAGACAATGCCGACATGCGGAACTATGTCTCTAGCGTCCTGCAACGCATGGGACATAAAGTCCACACGGCGCGCAACGGCTCAGAAGGCTTCCAGGTGGCAAAAACATTACAGCCGCAAATCATCATCACCGACCTGATGATGCCTGTGGTGTCTGGCTTGGAAATGATCCAGATGCTCCGGCAAGATGAGGCATTGAAAGGTATTCCGATCGTATTGTTAACCGCCAAAGCCGACGAAGATACCCGAATTGATGGGGTAGAACGCGGCGCAGATGCATATCTCTCGAAGCCGTTTAACGATCGCGAGCTGCTGGCAGAAGTCCGAAATCTGCTGGCACTGAAAGAAAACGAGCGCAAAGTTGCTGAACTGAATACTTATCTGACGGAATCCGTGCTGGGACGCTTTTTGCCGCCTGCGCTGGTCAAAAAAGCTGCCAAAGGCGAGCTGTTGCTCGATCTACGCCCAGAGCCGCGCATGGTGACGATTTTGTTTAGCGACATTATTGGGTTTACCCAGCTTTCTAACACGCTGCGATCGCGGCGGATCTCCGAGCTGCTCAACGAATATTTGACTGAAATGACCCACGCCATCTTTGAACAGGGCGGCACGGTCGATAAATTTATGGGCGATGCAATTCTGGCTCTGTTTGGCGCACCGGAAGAACTTAGCCCGAATGAGCAGGTGAAACGGGCGATCGCGGCAGCTCGTCAGATGTATCGATCGCTGGCAAAGCTCAACGAAAAATGGCAGGCGCAGGGAATCACTCAAACGGTGCAGTTCCGCTGCGGCATCCACCAGGGCACGGCGGTTGTGGGCATGTTTGGTGGGGCAGAACGGTCAGACTACACGGCAATTGGCCCTAGCGTCAACATTGCCGCCCGGATTCAGGAAGCGGCAGAACCCAGCTCGATCTTGGTTTCGGCAGCCGTTGCCGACTACTTGGAGCTGGAAGAAGATGCGATCGCCAAGTACAGTCCGCTGACGCTCAAAGGCGTAGACGAAACGGTGCTTACCTTCTCGATCCATCCCGATCCAGAAATCAAAATGCGCTAGCGTTACCTAGTAGGGTTCAAAGTAATCGACTTTAGGTGGCGAGTAGATGCAAGTCATTGTAGTGGGCGGCGGCGCAGCGGGCTTTTTTGGGGCGATCGCCTGTGCAGAAGCCCATCCCCAAGCGCAGGTGACTTTGCTGGAAGCCAGTCGGCAACCGCTGAGCAAGGTGCGGATTTCGGGCGGCGGACGCTGCAATGTGACTCATGCTTGCTTTGAGCCTGCCCTGCTGGTGCAGTCCTATCCCAGAGGCGACAAAGCCTTGAGGGGAGCATTTAGCCGCTTTCAACCCCGCGATACTGTTGCTTGGTACGCTCAACGTGGGGTCAAGCTGAAAACCGAAGCCGATGGACGGATGTTTCCCATCACCGATGATTCTGAAACGATCGTGGACTGTCTCACGCAGTCAGCCCGACGAGCAGGCGTAGTCGTGAGAGTTGCCGATCCAATCGCCAGCGTCACCACCCAAAACGCTAAGTTTGAGTTAGTCCTGAAATCGGGGGAGCGCTTGAGCAGCGATCGCCTATTGCTCGCCACGGGTAGCAGCGCCCAAGGGTATCAAATCGCCAAAAGTTTAGGGCATTCGATCGTGCCCTCTGTGCCGTCTTTGTTTACGTTTAACATTGCCGATCCGGTGCTGCGATCGCTGGCAGGCGTAGCAGTGGAGTCGGTGCGGGCAAAGCTGCTGATTCCAGATCAGCCGTCCGACAAGTCGCTAGAGCAAACAGGCGCACTGCTGATTACCCATTGGGGCATGAGTGGATCTGCCGTTTTAAAGCTATCTGCTTGGGGTGCTAGAGTGCTGCACGACTGTCGCTATCACGCCAAGCTGCAAGTAAACTGGTTGCCGCAAGAAACTCCTGAGACGGTGCGGATTGCGCTCCAGAGCTTGAAGGAAACTCAGCCCAAAAAAACGATCGCCTCTCACTGTCCGTTTGCACTCTCGCGCCGACTCTGGCAGTACTTGAGCGATCGGGCTGGGATTCTGCCGGATACCCGTTGGGCAAATCTGCCCAAAGCCCAGTTGAATCAGCTAGTTCAAGAGTTAACCCAAGGGCTTTACCCGATTCAAGGCAAAAGCGTGTTCAAAGAGGAATTTGTCACCTGCGGCGGCGTGGCGCTCAAGGAAGTAGATTTCAAAACAATGCAGAGCCGCTGCTGTCCCGGACTGTTTTTTGCCGGAGAGATCCTAGATATTGACGGAGTGACGGGTGGGTTTAACTTTCAGAGCGCTTGGACAACAGGCTGGCTGGCGGGACAGGCGATCGGCAGATTAGACCTGCAAGCTTTAGACCTGCAAAAGCTTTAGAATCAAATAGCCTTGAAGCCTTGGATAGGACATTTTGCATGTTTGAAGAGACGCGATCGCCCCTAGCAGGCACTTTAGCAAACGTCGATCTAGAAAGCGCCACAGCAGGCGCAAAACCCACTACTTCTCTGCTGCACCGTCGATCGCCCCTGATGTCTCCGCAGTATCAGCTAGACTTGCTAGAAACCAGCTCAACCCAGCCGTCTGTTGATTTTGCGAATCGGCTATCTCAACAGGGATTGCCGACTTTGCGTCCGGCAACGCTAGAGATTTTTCAGATCAATGTCGGCAAGCTATGTAACATGACCTGTCGGCATTGCCACGTCGATGCAGGACCCGATCGCCGTGAAATCATGGATTTGGAGACGATCAAACTTTGCCTCAAGGCGCTCGACCAAACAGAGGCTCATACCGTAGATATTACAGGCGGTGCGCCAGAGCTGAATCCCCACTTCCGCTATCTGGTTGATCAGTGTGTGGCGCGGGGTAAGCAGGTGATCGATCGCTGTAACCTCACTGTGCTGCTGCTGCCGACGCTCACCGATTTGCCGGAGTGGCTAGCAGAACGGGGGGTAGAGGTGGTTTGCTCCCTGCCGCACTATCGCAGGCTGAATACAGACAAACAGCGCGGCGATGGCACGTTTGAGAAGTCGATCGAGGCTTTGCGGCGATTGAATGCAGCAGGCTACGGCAAAGGCGATCCACAGCGACGGTTAACGCTGGTTTCTAATCCGGTGGGGGCATTTCTGGCAAGCAGTCAAGCCAAGATGGAGCAAGAGTGGAAAGCAGGCTTGCGCAGACATCAAGGAGTCAGCTTCGATCGCCTGATCGCGCTGAACAACATGCCGATTTCGCGGTTTCTGGAATGGCTGGAGCAGTCGGGCAATCTGGACTCGTATCTAGAACTGCTGGTCAACTCGTTCAATCCAGCCACAGTCGAAGGACTGATGTGCCGTAACACGCTGTCGATCGCCTGGGATGGGCGCATGTTTGACTGCGACTTTAACCAGATGCTCGATCTAGAAATTCAGCCGCCGCAGCCACAAGCTGGTCAATCGCCTCATGTTCGCGATTTCAATCCAGACTGGCTAGCACAACGGCAGATTGTAACCGCAAAGCATTGCTTTGGCTGTACGGCAGGGGCAGGCAGTTCTTGCGGTGGGGCGATCGAGCCGTAATCCCACTCAGCTCAAATTGCCGCAGGCTGCATCACAGATCGATCGACCTCGGAGAACTGAATGATGTCCTGGCGCGGATCGGCGTAGGCAACTCTGAGATCGAGGCGATCGCCCACGTTGATCGATCGCGAAAATCGCATGGCAATCTCCAAGCCCAAATCTTCTAACAGCACCAAGCCCAGATTCTCATGCTCTCGCAGCCAGCGCAGCATCAGCGATTGCCAGATTTCTTCGGGATGCCGTCGCAGATATTCCAGACCCCAATAGCGGTTAGTTTGCCGCTCTACTAGCGTGGTTTCGTAGGCAGTGCTGCTCACCGCATGGATCAGATCTTTGGTGACTTCGATCGAAAACGGAGGTGGATCGCCGCGCAGGTGCGCTTTGATCTGGAAGTGCGCCAATAAGTCGGCATAGCGACGAATCGGGGAGGTGACTTGCGTGTAGGTATTGAGTCCCAAGCTGGCATGACGCGCGGGTGTAATGCCAACCTCGCTGCGGGGCATACAGCGACGAATCGCACAGTAGCGCACGGGACCTGCCGGAAGCTGCATTAGCTCGGTTTCCGGCGGCAGTTCTGGCTGCGGCTGTCCTCGGAAAGGCAGTGCCAGGTTATGCAATTCGCCATAGCGTCCGGCAACCTCGCCCGCCAAAATCATCATCTCTGCGACCAACGTGCGAGAGGACGAGTCTTCTAGCACCTGAATCGTGATCTCGTCGTTGGACACCTTGATCGAAGATTCCGGCATCCGAATCGTGATCGCGCCTTGCGACTGCCGCCATGCTTCGCGCCGCTTCGACCAGCGGGCGATCGCCGCAATCTCCGACTCTGCCATCACCCCTAGCTCCAAGATCTCATCCACATCTTCATAGGTGAGGCGATAGGTCGGCTTCACTAGACTAGGGCGAATCTCAAACTCCTGAACCGCTCCAGCTTCATCCAGGATTATGCCAAAGCTCAGCGCGGTGCAAATCTGCCCCTGATTCAGGCTCATCGGTCCTGTTGCTAGCTCCGATGGAAACATCGGGATCATCCCAGTCGGCAGATAAACCGTCGTGCAACGCCGTCGCGCCTCCAGATCCAACTCATCTCCCGGCAATAGCCAGCGCGTTGGGTCAGCAATGTGAATCCACAGCCGTTGGCGATCGTCCGCCAAAAATTCGATGCTCAATCCGTCGTCGATTTCGCGGGTGCTTTCATCGTCGATCGTATAGGTCTTAAGGTGCGTCAAATCCAGGCGCACGGTATCGGGATCGGGCGGCGGC
>JBBSFA010000118.1:0-7431 GCA_038239185.1 Elainellales cyanobacterium
GGCGAGATGGACGAAGTGCAGTTGCGGAACTTGTTCGATCGCCATGCCTACTTGACCGAACTGGAAGAACGCAAAGCGGTGATCCTGAAGTCGATCGCGGAGCAAGGCAAACTCACCGAGCCGCTTCAGGTCAAGATTTCGGACTGTTTGCTGAAAACCGAGCTAGAAGATCTGTATTTGCCCTACCGTCCCAAGCGCCGCACCAGAGCGACGATCGCCCGTGAAAAAGGCTTGCAGCCGCTAGCAGACTGGATCAAAACGCTGAATCAGCCGACTGCTGCCGCCACGCCGCTAGAGCCGGAAGCCGCGAAGTATATCTCTGAGGAAAAAGGCGTGAAAACTGCCGCAGAGGCAGTGAAAGGAGCCTCCGATATTCTGGCGGAAGAAGTGGCTGAAAAAGCCGAACTGCGGACTTTTGCTCGCGATTATCTGATGGAGTCTGGGTTGTTCGTGTCGCAGATCAAGCCCGATTTTCCCGAAGGTTCGACCAAATTTGAGATGTATCGCAGCTATCAGGCGAAAGTGAAATCGATCGCCCCCCACAATCTGCTGGCGCTCTGCCGGGGCGAAAATGAGGACATCCTCGGTGTGGACTTGCAGTTTGATCTGCCGACCGTTTTGGGCTATTTGGAGACTCAGGAAATCCGCAGTAAGCAGCAGCCGATCCGGGCGTTCTATCGCGAGATGCTGGCGGATGCGTTCGATCGCCTGATGAAAAACTCGCTGATTGGCGAAGTTCGCGCTGCCAAAAAGCTAGAGGCTGACATTGAGTCGATCAAAACGTTTGAAACCAATCTGAGAGAACTGCTGCTGTCGGCTCCGGCAGGCATGAAGCCGACTTTGGCGATCGATCCTGGATTTCGCACGGGCTGCAAAGTCACGGCGCTTGATCAGACGGGCAAATTTTTGGAATATCAAACGATTTTTCCGCATCAGGCGGCAGGTCAGCGGTTGCAGGCGGCTGCCACGCTGAAGAAACTGATCCAGACGCACCAGATTGAACTGATCGCGATCGGCAACGGCACGGCAGGTCGCGAAACTGATGAATTCGTGGCAGAGGTTTTGACGACGCTGGAGCGCAAGCCGATTAAAGTGATCGTGAATGAATCGGGCGCGTCGATCTATTCAGCTAGCGAAGTCGCGATCGCTGAATTCCCCGATCAGGACATTACCGTGCGCGGTGCGATCAGCATTGGGCGGCGGCTGCAAGATCCGTTGGCGGAGTTAGTCAAGCTTGATCCCAAGTCGATCGGGGTGGGGCAATATCAGCACGATGTCGATCAAAAATTGCTGAAGAAAAAGCTAGACGAAACTGTAGAAAGCTGCGTCAACTATGTCGGCGTAGATCTGAATACGGCTTCTAAAGAACTGCTGAGCTATGTGTCTGGGCTGAGTGCGACTGTGGCGAACAATATCGTGGCGTATCGCAACCAGAATGGCGTGTTTCGCGATCGCCGTGCCCTGCTGAAAGTGCCCAAACTGGGACCCAAAGCCTTCGAGCAAGCCGCCGGATTTCTGCGGATTCGCGACGGCAGCAACCCGCTGGACAACACTGCCGTTCACCCAGAAAGCTATGGAATTGTCGCTGCGATCGCCAAAGATTTGGATGCCTCTCTGGCGCAAATGACCCAAATTGCCGAGCGGATTAAAAAAACCGATCTGAAAAAATATGTGACCGAGACGATCGGTGAACCGACCTTGCGCGATATTTTAGCCGAGCTAGAAAAACCGGGGCGTGACCCGCGCGCTGAATTTAAATACGCGACTTTCCGAGAAGGGATTAAGGAAATGAGCGATCTGGCTCTAGGAATGGAGCTAGAAGGGGTTGTAACCAACGTGGCGAACTTTGGCGCGTTCGTGGATGTAGGAGTGCATCAAGATGGATTGGTGCATGTGTCGCAGCTTGCCGATCGCTTTATTAGCGATCCCAATCAAATTGTTAAGGTGGGTCAGGTGGTGAAAGTTCGCGTCCTGGAAGTCAATGAGAAGCTGAAGCGAATTAGCCTGACAATGCGATCGGATGTGCGATCGGATGTGCGACCAGAGGGGCGATCGCCGCAGACTGTACCACAAAGCGCAAAATCAGACATTCGACCCAAAGGAAAAGAAAACCAGGGGAAAGAAAATCGATCGCAGTCGCAGAATTCGCAGTCGCAGAACTCGCAGGCTGAGCCAAAAAATCCAACGCTGTCAGATTTGCAGAAAAAGTTTGGCAAAAAAATCTAGCGTAGAAAAATCTAAACGCATTACCACGCCCCTGTACGGGCGCGGCATTCGGCAGACAAGCGATCGGACTCACCGACAACCGATCGCCCGAATGCCACGCCCTTAACCCATAGGTGTCACCATTAAAACTCAACTAGCCTAATGACGTTTGCCTTCGTAGGTGATTTTTTCCTCTTGATACGATGGCGGCTCAATATGAATATTGACCCGCACCGGACTAAAGTGTTCTTCGAGCCGTTCTTCTACAGCTTCCGTGATCTTGTGGGCAGTCTCCACGTCTTCAGCCGCCACAATCAGGTGCATCTCGATAAAGGACTGACGACCGACTAAGCCTCTAGAGGCAACGCTGTGACAGTTGATCACACCTGGAACCGTCATCACCAGCGCATGAATTGCTTCTGGGGCGATCGCCACTTCATCTACCAGCCACGGCAGATTCGCCTTCAAGACCGTCCAACCGCTGCGAATCACCAGCAAAGCCACCGGAAAAGCCAATGCCACATCTAGCCACTGGATATTCCAAATCCAGATGCCAATCAATCCAAACAAAACGCTGATCGTCACCCAAATATCGCTCATGGTGTGCATGGCATCGGCAATCAAAATTGAACTGCCGACCCTGCGCCCCACCGATCGCTCATAGAAAGCCACGAAAATATTGATCCCCAGTACCGCCAGCAATACCCACAGTTCTGGAGCCTCAATTTTCACATCTGCGCCGCCCTTGAATAGCCGCTCGATCGCGCCCTGCAAAATCGTGAAACAAGCGATCCCCAAAAATGCCGCAATCCCCAACGCGCCGATCGCCTCAAATTTTTGATGTCCGTAAGGATGATCGCGATCGGGTTCTGGAGACGACATTTGACTGGTCACCAGGCCCAAAATGTTATTGGCGCTGTCAGTCAAACTGTGCGCCGCATCAGCAATCAAACTTAACGAACCCGTTGCCCAGCCCACTGCCGCTTTCAAGCCCATTACCAGCAGATTGAGCAACAGCGTAATGATCAACACCCGCCGCACTACCGATCGATTATCTTGCATATCGCCGCACCTGTCCCCTTAGCCGATACGATTGGATTGCCAGTCAGACGATCATAATTTACGCCTTAATCTACGCCTTATGTCATCTTCCCCACTTCGGCTCAATCTTGCAGAAGGATCTGTTTCTTTTAGTTTTACACCCGACGCCGCCAGAGAGCTGCAAGCTGCCCTAGCATCGCTGATGAGCGACCTAAAATCGACTGCGGCTCAAACTGCTAGCGGCGGCGGCAAGCCCAAGCCCCAGCGACCGACGGAATATCAGCATACAGGCGAAGTTTTTCTGGAACTTTTCTGCAATCCCAACATTTGGCCGAGTCCCTTTGCCGCTAAGGTTCTGATTACCCTACGAGACGATCGCATCCGGCTGACCACAGAAACCGAACTGACCCGCCTCAACGAAGATCTCGTCCAATACCTGGAGCAATCTACGTAGAGCAATCGTAGAGCAATCTGCGTGATCCCCAATTCGTCTTGCTTTGCCCCCGCAGCTCTTAACCTTTGTGTCAAAATGAAGTTCATGCCGTAACGCAAGATAGTGAGCCGCGTGATTGAGGTTGAAGTCCATCAGCAACTCCGAGCCTTTCTGCGAGAGCAAGGAGAACCTTACTGGCACCATCATTTGACGATGGCGCGACTGGTGGCGCGGGCATTGCGCTTAGGTCGGAGTGCCTTAATTCAGGCAGGTGCCCCAGCGGGATATCAAGGCTGCTATCGGTTGAGCTATCTGATGTCGCTGCTGCTATGGCAAGCGCCCGTGATCTTGGTTGCCTCCGAAGCCGTGCAGCAGCGGTTGCTGATGGTCGAAATTCCTCGGCTGCGGCAATGGCTACCCGTCCAGAAGGCGATTCAGACTGGCGATCGCTACCCTGAAGGGTTTCGCGGCCTGCTGCTCACCTCCCCCCAAGCTTGGCTGTCCGATCGGCTAGCCAACACAGGGCGCTTCCCGGTCGGCATCCCGACTTTAATCGATGGCGCAGACGATCTGGAAACTTGGGCGCACCAGCAAATGACAGTCACCCTTCAGCCGAAAGACTGGGATGAGCTAATGTTGGCATGTCCGTCTCAAATCGATGCGATTCGAGATGCCCGAGTGCGACTGACTCAGATTCAGTTTCAGCATCCGTCGAATCCCTACGACTGTTACCTGCTAGAAGAACCTGAGCAAGAGATCTTGACCGAGCTTTATCAGAAGCTACGACAACTTTGTGCGCTTAATGGTGAAGTCAACGGGGATCAAGGCAATGGAAAGGGCAGCGCAGACTGGCTAAATTCAGGATTTTTGCCGAACGCATGGCAGCAGTTTGGACGATCGCTGCAAACCGAAGGGCAGCTACTCTGGACAGAATTGGCACGGCGGCAAGGGCAGCTTTCGTTGCACTGTGCGCCTGTGGAAATCGCGCCGACCTTAAGCGCCATTTGGGCAGAACAGCCGATCGTGCTGGTCGGCAATTTTTTAGATCTCGATACCCAAGCCAGCACCTATCGGCATCGCTTGGGCTTAGAAACCGATGACTTAACCTGCCTCAAGTTCAACCCCGATCGCCAGCATGAGCTGATTCAGCTTTATCTGCCGGACGGGATTCCAATGCCAAACACGCCGCAGTTTCAGCCCGTGCTGCTGCAAGAAATCCGCGCCCTGCTCAGCGCCACTGCGATCGCCAATCAGGGTTTGGTGACAATTTTGGTGGGGGATATGCCGCTGAAAGCGCAGGTGGGATCGCTGCTGGCAGCAGAGTTTGGTTCGCGAGTGCAGGTTGAGAAGACCTGTCTGGATGACCACGGCATTCTGGTGGCGGGCTGGGAGTTTTGGCGGCAGTATCAATCTGTGCTGCCTGCGCCTCGGCTGTTGATCATTCCAACGCTGCCGTTTCCCTCACTGGAAAATCCACTGGTTGCTGGGCGGGTAGCGCACTACAAGCGATCGCGTCAGGATTGGTTCCGGCTTTACCTGCTGCCCGAAGCACTGGGATCGCTGCAACGGGCGATCGTGCCGATGCGCGAGTCTCAAGGCGTAGTGGCGCTGTTAGATAACCGGATTAATCACCGCAGCTACGGAAAATCTGTGCTTTCGGCGCTCAGTCCGCTTGCCCGAATTAACTATGTCGATGCAAGCCTGTTCATTCAAATGGATGGACTGGAAGGAGCAGGTGAAAGAACGCAAGATGACCTGCAATAAGGACTCTGAGCGCGACACTAAACTGATTTGCTAACGCGGTATCATCAGAAGACAGTTTCTTAATCTCATATCTGGATAGGTGGACGATGGGTGATTCAAAACGGCGTAAAGAAACGTTAGGTGAAAAGTATGGGCAGGAAGACAATGTTTTTCCTTGGTTGCCTCTTAAGAAAAGTCAAGCCCAGCAATTTATGACTTGGAGCACAACAGGCGCTTGGATTGGCATTAGCTTGTTGATTGCCTACTGGGTTACAGTCCGATTTTTAGGTCCCGCTTTAGGATTTTGGCAGGTAGATTAGCGAGTTTCGGAAATATTGCCAAAGCACAACCGTATTTTCACGCATGTGCGGCAATGTATGAAAAATATATATTGAAAAACTTAAAGATTGGCTGAAAACTAAAACGACGCGCTACCCTGGGTTTAGATGGTTTATTTCAGGAGGGAGCGCTCGTTTGATGTGCTGCCTGGGATCAGAGCCGTGCTCATTTCCTATGGGATCGATCGTGCATTGAAGGTCTGCTGTGCTACTCCATCTTAAATACATCTATCTTGAGGGTGTTTTTTATTACAGCGCAGTAAAGTTAGTTTCAGCTAGAGAGTTCAGAGCAATTGATGTCAAAAAGCGTTAAGCTCTGACTCTGAGAGTGATTTAACCCTTGGGCTTCAGCGCCCTTGAGTTCAGCGTTAGTCGAGGTCGCAGGGAATCAGGGAGTCAAGGTCATCGACCCATGGCGGTAGACATTGGGTGCTATCAGGAGACTGGTTCATAAGACTGTTTCATAAGCAGTTGTAATATGACTGAATGATTAAGAGAATATAAAAGGCTTTAGAATTGTGTTTAAGTGTGGTGATAGGGAGGTCAAGTTATGTTTCTTAGACTTGCAGAGCAACACCGCAGATTTGTTCAGGATTTGGTGACAAATCTTCAGGCTTTGGCAACGGTGCTAGAGAGCCGGGGATATCTCGCCTCATGCTATACCTGCGGTGGGCAAATGAACAGCGCGTCCTTCATGGTGAGCTTAGGCGAAAACCATTTGATTCGCTTCTTGGTGTCCGATTACGGCATCACCTGGACGGAGATGCGGGACGATCGCGAACTGATGAAGCTAGAAGGCGCTGAAGCCATTAGCCAACTTCAGGACTTGGCAAATCTAGTCAAGTTTCAAATCAAGCCCTCCGAGGCGCGTCCGATGCTGGTTGAAGCCTCTTAATTGGCTTCAGACTAGTTTGTTTAGTACAGTTTGTTTAGCACTGTTTCAGGTTAAACAGGATCTCTACAATCTGATCAATCGCCTGTTTTACCTGTTCGTTGACCTGAGTGGCTTGCTCAAGGCTGGGTCGATCAGACTGATTGACCAGAATACTGAATCCAAGCGGTGGAAAATCTGGCGGCTGGAGATAGCCTGACAAGGCAGCAGCGCCGCTCATATACCCTGTCTTCCCTTGAAGATGCCCCCGCACCAGGCTTGCTTGAAACCGATTTTTCAAGGTGCCGTTGATCCCAGCAACGGTCAATGAGTTTTGATAGATTGCCGCATAGGGCGATCGTGCCATTGCCTGTAGGGTTTGCACCAATGCCAGTGGGCTTGCACGATCTTGCCGCGACAGCCCAGAGCCATCGACCAAGCGGTACTGGTTCGCTGCTACTCCCAACGTTGTCAGCGTTGCGCTCATCGCCTGAAGTCCATCGCTGCGGCTGTCGGTGGTTAAAGATTCGTTAACAGCCATTACGCCCAGGGTTCGCAGGATTGTCTCTGCATAAAGATTATTGCTCTCTCGATTGGTTTCAACTGCCAGTTCTGCGAGGGGTGCTGAGTAAACAGTGGCGACTTCGATCGCGCTGGACGGCAGAGAATCGCTAGCTGTCAAAGTTTGTTGAACGGTGATTGCGCTTGCCTGTAAGACTTGCCGAAAGCGATCCCCAAAGTGAACAACCGGGTCTGGAACGGAAATTGCGACGGGTTCTGAGTCTGAACCTACATGCAAA
>JBBSFA010000119.1:0-7374 GCA_038239185.1 Elainellales cyanobacterium
AAAGCCTGGGGACAGCAACCCTATTCTATTGGCGATCGAGCCGAAAGTAGCTGAACTGGAATAGCTGTAAATTAGACGTAAAGCAACTTAAACGCAAAATCTGACACTGGAGATTGATTGGATCTGCTGCCATTTTCCTGATGGTACACATGTCATCTGTATCTATGAAATAGAGGGCTGCCTTGTTTTTTCGAGTCTTCCGCAGCATTTTCCCTTACTGAGTATCAATGTGATGGTTCAAAACATCAATGAAGCTAGTAGTTTGCGGCGTATCGCTTGGCTATTCCCTTCGCTTTATCTCGGAAACTACTGGCATCCAGTGCTGAAAGCCTTTACCCGAGATTATCCTAAAAGTAAAGTTTACACAGGGATTTGGCCTGGATATGCGCCAGGCTATGAAGAAGCATTTGCGGTTGAAGTGGTTGGGCAAATGCGCTTTATTGACACGACCCAGCAGAAAGCTAGCTACGGGCGCGGTTTTATCTACGTTTCTCCTGGCATCATTCAGCCTTTGCTCCGCGATCGACCCAACGTGGTTTTTGTCTCAGGATTCTCCCTATGGACGCTCTTGCTGTTGCTGTTTAAGCCGATCGGTCGCTGGAAAGTAGTGGTGATGTACGACGGTAGTTCACCCACGGTGGATTACCTGGATGCGCCGCTGCGGCTAGCGTTCAGGAAGCTAATGACTCGTGCCACTGATGGATTTATTACGAACAGTGCAGCAGGCAAAAACTATCTGACTCAAAGTCTTAACGCCGATCCTCGTCGCGTGTTTTCTAGACCTTACCAGGTTCCAGACTCTAGAGCTTTACTCCAGCGAACCGAACAGGGAACAATCGAGGACTTACCCCTGCGATCGCCTATCTTTCTGTTTGTTGGACAACTGATTCCTCGCAAAGGAATTCAGTTGCTTTTGGAGGCATGTCAACAGCTTAAAGCTCAGGGAGAAAAGAATTTTACTCTATTAGTGATTGGTGAAGGGAACCAGCAGGAAGTCTTACAGGAGTATTGTAAGGAAAATGAGCTAGATGTCCACGTTCATTGGCTTGGGCGAGTAGATTATGGTGACTTAGGCGCTTACTTTCAGCGATCGGATGTGTTTATTTTGCCCACGCTGGAAGATGTATGGGGCATGGTTGTGTTGGAGGCAATGGCATTGGGTAAACCGATCCTGTGCTCCAAGCAGGCAGGGGCTTCAGAGCTGGTGGCGGATGGTAAGAATGGCTATTTAATCAATCCCCAAGATGCCAAAGCGATCGCAGAAGCCATGCTTCAGTTTATTAGACATCCAGAACGCATCGAAGAGATGGGGAAACGTTCGCAGGAGTTGATCGCTCAACATACACCAGAAGCAGCCGCTCAGTTCCTAGCTGAAGTCACTGATGTTGTGCTGGACTCATCCCAGGCATAGCGCGTTATTCATCAGAACTGCATTTCAACTAATCAGTACACAGGCTTATGAACGTTCTTCTATCTGCATATGCTTGCGAACCTGGCAAAGGCTCAGAACCCGGTGTGGGCTGGAGTGTGGCACAGGAGATTGCGAAGCACCATCAAGTTTGGGTTTTAACATCTAACACCCATCGCGAGGGAATTGAAGCAGAATTAATGCGATCGCCAATTCCCAATCTGCAAATCGTCTATCTTGATCCTTTTGGCTGGGTCTATGACTGGTCAACCGAGGGACAGCGACCCCATTGGAATGTTCATTTGCATTACTATTTTTGGCAGATTCGCGCTTATTTTGTAGTGCGGCAGTTGCTTCAGCAGATTCAGATTGATGTTATCCATCATGTGACTTACGTCAAATATTCCAGCCCCAGTTTTTTGGCAACCTTACCGATTCCGTTTGTCTGGGGTCCAGTCGGCGGCGGAGAGTCTGCTCCGGCTGCTTTCTGGCGCGACTTCAGCCCGCGCGGCAAAGTCTATGAGACAATCCGTAACTGCTCTCGCTGGCTGGGAGAACATGACCCCTTTGCGCGGCTGACGGCACACCGCAGTCGCCTCACCTACGCGACCACAGCAGATACAGCTCACCGACTGCAAAAGATGGGCGCTGTCAATGTGGAGGTGCTAGCTGAGTCAGGCTTATCCGATACCGAAATTGATCAGCTCGGTGAGTTTCCGATCGCCCCTGCTAGCGGTTCTCCCGACAAAATTCGGTTCATCAGCATGGCGCGCCTGCTGCACTGGAAAGGACTGCATTTAGGGCTAAAAGCTTTTGCCCAAGCGAATTTGCCAGAGGCAGAATATTGGATTTTAGGCGAAGGACCTGAGCGCGATCGGCTGCAAACAATGGCTCAAGCGTTGGGAATTGGCGATCGCGTCAAGTTTTGGGGACGGCTACCGCGCCATGAGACTTTGCTGAAACTCAAAGAAAGTCACATTCTGGTGCATCCCAGCCTGCACGATTCGGGAGGTTGGGTTTGCCTAGAGGCAATGGCGGCAGGTCGTCCCGTCATCTGTCTGGATTTGGGTGGACCTGCTGTTCAAGTTGCCACGGAAACTGGATTTAAAATTCCTGCCCAATCCCCGGATCAAGTGATCCAGGAAATGGCAAAAGCCATGGTGAACCTTGCCCAAGATCCAGAGCTGATGCACCAAATGGCATGGGCAGGACGGCAGCGGATTCGCAATCATTTCGCTTGGGCAGCGAAAGGCAAAGCGATGGTGCAGGTCTATCAGACCGTTGTAGAAAAACCATTGGGTGCGATCGCCTAATTGAATCGAACCTGAAAGCAAAAAATGCTGTAACCCATTATCTACGACCCATTATCTACTAAGTGAATGCAGATCTTAGGAGTCCACAATCGCTATCAACTGCGCGGCGGCGAAGACGAATGCTTTGAAGCAGAAGTCTCGCTGCTACGCGGAAAAGGGCATACCGTAGATTTGTTTGAGGAGACAAACGATCGGCTTGAGGAGATCGGCAAATTGCGCGGCTTGGTCAGAACCTTCTGGTCAAACGAAACTTATCGGGTTGCCAAGCAGATGTTGACGAAGCAGCCCTATGACATTGTCCATGTCCAAAACTTTTTTCCGCTGATCTCTCCTTCCATTTACTACGCTGCCAAAGAAAAACAGGTTCCGGTCGTGCAAACTCTGCATAACTACAGGCTGCTTTGTCCCAATGCCCAGTTTTTCCGGGAGGGTCGCCCCTGTGAGGACTGCCTGCAAGAGTCCATTCCGATTTCAAGTATTGTCCATGCTTGCTACCGAGATAGCCATACTGCAACGGCGGCGGTTGCGACCATGCTGACCGTCCACCAGCTATTCAACACCTGGACAGATACCGTCGATCGCTATATCGCGCTCACCGAATTTGCCCGCGAAAAATTCATCCAGGGCGGACTCCCTGCCGAAAAAGTTGTGGTTAAACCTAACTTCGTGGCTGATCCGGGAATGGGCAGCGGTCAGGGCGGATATGCGCTGTTTGTGGGACGACTTTCGGCAGAGAAAGGGATCGATCTGCTGCTGCGATCGTGGCAGTCAATTGGCAAAACCATGCCGCTGAAGATTGTGGGCGACGGGCCAATGAGTCCGCAAGTTCTGGAGGCAGTTCAAACCATCCCTGGCGTGGAGTGGCTGGGGCGGCGATCGCTGGCTGAAGTCTATCATCTGATGGGAGAAGCAGCCTTTCTGGTCTTCCCTTCGGTCTGGTATGAAGGGTTGCCGCGAACTATCATCGAATCTTTTGCGACCGGAACGCCAGTGATTGCCGCAGATTTGGGGGCAATGAGTCGCTTAATTACTTCGGGTGAAACGGGGCTACACTTTACCGCAGGCTGCGAGGAAAGCTTGATTTCTCAGGTGGAATGGGCGGCAACCCATCCCCAAGATTTTGCCCAGATGCGCCAACAAGCCCGCACCGAGTATAAAGAGAACTATACGGCTGAAGCCAACTACGAACAGCTCATGCAGATCTATGGCAACCTCAAATGATCGGTCGCCAGGGTCGCTTAATTTCACCTGAAGAAACAAAAGTCTCATGCGACACTACGTCACGCTGTTTGATAGCAACTACCTCACGCGCGGATTAACTCTGTATTACTCCTTGATTCGTCACGCTCAAGAGTCACATCTTTGGATTATTTGTTTTGATGATCTTGCCTATCAGCTCCTCTCTCAGTTCGAGCTTGAACAAGCGACTTTAGTCTCGCTGGCGCAATTTGAAGATGAGGAACTCCTCCGGATTAAACCGGAACGATCGCAGAAAGAATACTGCTGGACTTGTACTCCCTCGGTACTGCTCTATGTCCTAAAAACGGCTCCCTGGGTCGATGAAATTACTTATTTGGATGCCGATTTGATGTTTTTCGCCTCGCCAGAACCGATCTTTGCCGAGGCAAAAGGCGCTTCGATCGTCCTAACAGAGCATCGCTACATTCCTGAGCTTGCCGATCAGGCGATCACCAGAGGCCTCTACAATGTGCAGTTTGTCAGGTTTCGACGCGACTCAGAAGGACTCAAGGCTCTGAACTGGTGGCGCGATCGCTGCAATAATTGGTGCTTTGACCGAATTGAACCCGATCGATTTGGCGATCAGAAGTATCTCGATGATTGGACAGAGCGGTTTCAGAATGTGCATGTGGTGCAGCATTTGGGAGCCGGATTAGCCCCCTGGAATGCCAGCCAATATAATCTGTTCAAGAAAAGTTCGCAGCTTTATGTGGAGTCCGATGCGCTGATTTTTTATCACTTCCATGCGATCGGCATTTATTGGTTTAATTTTGGCTATCTGCGCGGCGGTTATCCGATTACAGCGCAGCTCAAAAACTGGATCTATTGCCCTTATTTTCAGGAGATTGCCCGTGCCCATCAAAAGCTGGTGGCACTCTATCCTCAATTTGAGTCAGAACCAGTTAATTCCAAAGCCTCAAAGCGATCGGTTTCGGTTTATCGGCTGCTGGAGTTTATCGTCAGAGAAATCAGCCAAGGGCAGTTTTTCATGAGACTTTTCAGGCTGCCTATTGCCTCTTCAGAAAAGCATTGACGTTTGTTTCAACGCGGGCTGGAGTAATTCACGATCGGCGGTTGAGCAGGCGCGATCGTTGCCCAAGCCGCCCGTTTTGCAGACGGCTGCATCGACTCCGTAAAGGCAGAATTAAAAGCAACTGTAGGCTTGCGATCGGCTGCATCAGCCAACCATTTTTGGTGTGCTTCAGGAGACTCTACATAGACATCTGCCTCCATCACTGAAAAATAAGTGCCGCTAAATTGTGAGTCCTTGAGCGTATATTTTCCGGGGCGCAGCGGAGTCACCACAAAAGTAATCACCCGTTCTGGAATGATATCTTGCTTGACTCGAAACTCCGGTACATAGAAACCATGCAGCACATCTGCCGATCGCAGCAAGAGCTGTGCGCTCTGGTTCACCGTCAGATGCAGTTCTGTACTCGTCACGTTGCTGTCAGGATAGCGAAACAGCCATGCCCACTGCTTGGCTGTCACTTCGACGGTTTCGGCAGTTGCCATAGAGGGATTTTGAGAGGGATTTTGCCCGTCAGGACGGGGTGAATCTGCTGCATAGGCGGGTTCCTCCAGCGGCAGATGATGCATCACGATCGGCGACAAACCCGAAATATTGAGCTGTTGATAAATCCCAAAGCTCTGGGCTGCAATCCAGATCACCAACAGCGTCGGCGCGACCGTCCAAATGATCTCGATCGCCGCATTGCCTCTAGAAGGATGTCCTTGGGAATAATCGTCTTTGGCAGCGCGGCAGGTGAGCAGAGAGTAGCCAATCACGCCTGTAATCCCTAGAAAGACAAATGCGCCGATCGCCACCAAAAAGCCAAAAAGCTGATCGACTCGCTGAGCTTCGGAAGTTGCCTCGACGGGCATCCAGTTTACCGCCTGCTGCCCCAGCCAATAGCTAACGACAACCAGAATTGCCACAAACACCGCCAATAGAATCGCTTCAAATAATCTGAGCATAGGTTTTAAGGCTGTCTCAATACCTGATTCGGATTTTGTCCCTGCTGCAAAAGATGAGCCGCCGTATTGTGAATGCCAAACTGCTCACCCAAATGAGCGCCCAAAGTGCCATGCAGATAGAGAACCCCCATCAGCGCAATACCGATCGCCAAATAGCTCCACTGCACTTCTCGCGGCTCATCTTTACGCCAGCGATAGCGTTGCAGCCCTCGCCAGACTGCCATGCCGACGATCGCCGCCAACAGCACAATTCCCCCAAATCCGTGGATCAGCAGCGTGGTTTTGGCATCCAGTCCCCAAGTGCTTTTGAGACTGGACGATGAATCTGCCAGCATCAGCTCAAAAAATCCAGCGGCTACCGTGAAGAAAGTGACGATCGCAGCAGCCAGCAGATTATACCAGCCCACCTCAAAAAAGCCTTCCCGCACGGCAGTCAACGTCAGAAACTTGAAAATAGGTCGCTCTAGCGGGAAGAGAGTACCGACAATATCAAACACGATCGCGATGATGAACAGTCCCAAGGTTAAATGAACCAGATTGGGATGAATGGGAATTTCATAAGGTAATCCGTTTGCATTCATTGCAAAACTCCTTGCTTCGCTGCCTGCACGATCGGCTCAACGTGCAAACCGTAGACCCAAACTAGCTTTGTGCCCAGGTAGGTTTGGAAAAATACTAAACAGCTTAAAGCCGTCGCGAACCCCAGATAAATGGGCGGTATTTTGAGCGGATCGCGATGACGGATCACCAATCGCCAAGCCGTAATTCCCACCAGAATCACCGAAAGCAACCAGCCTGTGATCGTATGCAAATCAAGCGCAGATTTGGCAGCATCATAAGCGTTCGCTAAGCCTGCCTCAAATTCTCCAAACAAGATTGCCGCGAAGATGGCAACCGCCGCCACCAGAAGATTCCAGAAGCTCACTTCAAACAGGCGGGAATTGCGAGTGAAGTAGCCAATTACATCACAGATAAACGAAAAGAATACCATCGCGATTACGAAATGTACCACGACTGGATGCATCGGGTCGGGATAAGGTAAATTCAGATCGTTAAGCGGTAGGGCAATCATAGGGGCGCAATGCAAGCAAGAATCAGTTTACCGCTCATCAGACCACGAAAAAAGGGAAATTACTCTACGCCTTTAGGTAGATTCACGGCGGACAGATTCACGAATGTCGCTCAATATAATTACCTGCCCGATCTGCATGGCGGTGTAGTGTTGAATCTGCGACAGGTTCAGCTACCAGATAGGTAGTCGAGATCCAGGAGCCTTCTTCCAGTGATCTAGCCTGCAAAGCTGTTAATCTGTCCCTTTTCAACTTCCACTTCTGTCGCTAGCTAGATGCCTGGTTATTGGCTTGCTTCTTAAAGTTGAGTTGCTCCAGTCGCCTTAGGCAAACGCTGAAACAACTATGGGTTATTCGCTTGACTCAC
>JBBSFA010000120.1:0-7367 GCA_038239185.1 Elainellales cyanobacterium
ACCAAATAGGCAATACATTCAAAGCTAAAAAAGCTGATGCTTAACGGGGCAATCAGGTGATCGCGAATCCAGTTGGCATCCTGAGCGATCGCCGCTTGACCCAGCCCAACCCCTACCGACTCCAACAAAAACGGCAGATACTTAAAGCCCACCAGCAACAGCACAATCAAGCTAATCCCCACCCAGAGCAGCTTCAGCCGCCGCCGATCCCAATCTTGCTGAGCATACTGCCACTCCTGATCAGAGGTGCGCCAGTCCATCGGCGCTCCCAAGGCCTTCCCCAGGAAAAACGTCACGCCCGTCATTCCCAGCAGCAGCGGCACATACTGAATCTGCAACGAGCCGTAGAAGACCAAGCTAGCAATCAGCAGCACCCAAAGCCGCAGCGATCGCCCTTCCACCGACCAATACAAGCCGAGTGTGCTCACCAAAAACAGACCGAAAATGATGGAAAGAAAAGACATAAGGAGAAAGTGAGGAACGGCAGGTGCGTAAGTATCAGCGTGGTAAGTATCAGCACGGGAATATGCCACCTATTTATAGCCGACATTTTCCTATTTGAATCCTTTCGCGGCGCACAAGCTACACCGCCCCCAGCGCTGAAGCTCTCCTGGCGGCGTTGCACACTGGCACTGATCGCAGAGCGGCAGCGACTGAGCCTGCGATCGCACTGCCCTCGCCCAATCTCGAAAGGCAGTTTGCGGATCGTGGGGAATGGTTCGACGGGGCAGCGGCGCAGGGTTGGTCAAACGGCTAGGATGATCGCGCCACAGAATGGTCGCATCGGCAGGATCGGGGGCAGGGACATGTTTTTGCCAGTGGGCGCTAGAGAAGCGGATATCCGTCAGATCTAGCGCCAGGCGATCGTTCAGTTTTGCCAGAATTCGATGGCGCTCGAAGGTCAGATTTTGCGCCCAAGCGGAGCTAGAAGTCGCCACCTGCAACACTTTACGCTGGATGGCGATCGGGCGAGTTTGAGCCGCGACTGCCGTGCCGACAGCTTCCCCCCAGCAGCCTAAAAGCTGCTGGAATTGCCGCCGCCCTTTCCAGCTCTCTTGGCGATCTAACACGCCCAAAACCTGACTCAGCGATTGCAGTCCCATCCACTCTCCTACTAAAGCGATCCACAATAAGCTATGCCAGCGTGTAAGTTTGATATTAGTAAAGTTTGATATTAATATTTACGCCATCAATCTTTTTTAACTGGGCTTTTCTCAAAATGCTTTCCCAAAAATCAGTTACTATATGCCAGTAAAGTTTTGCTTAAATCGCTTTTAATCTATTGGTAGTAGGACAAAAGCGATCGAGCAACTTCTAAACGCTACTGGTAGAGATAGTGAACTAGATCGCAAAGGTGCTTTTCTAGTTGCTAACTATTAATTCTTGTAATCCTTGCTCAATTTTCACCCGATCTCAGTTGGATACGTCTTAGTCTTTTTCTCTAAGGATCTTTAAAAACAACTTCTCGCCTGACTTTTTACTTTGCTTGTTAAACCCGTAGGAGTGCTGTGATGCGCCCATCGCCTTCGATAGAACCTTTTACGCCTTCCCCCGATATTTCGTTGCCTCATCCTGTGCTGCGAGCAGTCTTAGATAACCTGGATGTACAGCTAGAGGAAGAGTTAGTGCGCTATCGACGGCAGCGACGACTCCAATCTGATAAGTATCAGTCTAAGTTTTCATCAGATAGCGCTAATCCACTGACGACTCAGTCGCGATCGTTTACTGTTGGCGGAGCAGCTTTAGGCAATCGCCCGATCGCTCGTCGGGCGCAAATCGGGCTTGATCTTCCCAAGTTTAATATCAGCCCAGACGGCGAGTTTCCGATCGGCAACAGCGCTGACACTGAAAATCCGGTTAAGTCGATTTTGGGTGGTTCGATCGCGCCTCAACGCGCTGCTTCAAGCTTCTCGCGATCGACCGTGCAATCGGGTCAATCGGACAGAGTGCCTTTTGCCAAAATGCCTTCTGTGAAAATGCCGCCTTTCTCTCCGGCTGAGCCAGCAGTTCCAGCGACAGCTTATCAACCCGAACCTTACCAGCCATCTCCATCTTCCCAGTTGCCTGAAGCGCAACCTTTAGCTGCTGCGATCGGCATCACCAGCTACGCTCAACAGCCAGAGCTATCGGCTTATGCACCTAGCGCTACACTGCAAAGGTTGGCGCACGAACAGTTTGACAACACCTTGCCTGATCCAGAAGGCTATCTGGAATCTTCAGAGGAGCTGCTGAAAAGCATTGAAGAAGAAATGCCGCTTCGAGCTAGGCGCAGAGCCGATCTGTTAGATCTGTTGCTAACCCCGCTAGGCGTTGGCTTGATGCTGCTGTTGCTGCTGTCTACCGCCACGCTGGGCTTTCTGATTATGAATCCCGGCACTCTGAGCGCCCTGTTTTCACCCAGCAGCAAGGTTGCCGCTAGCCCCAGCAGCCCCAGTAATCCGCTCAATAGCCCTTTAACGCGAGTCCCGACTACGCCGATTGACTCGGCTCCCCCTTCGCCTGATCTGTCGGCAGAAGAATTCCGAGATGTGAATCTCAACACGCTCAGTACCCTGCCTAGCGGCAGTTCGGCTGCGGCAGCACAGCGATCGGCTCAGCAGCGCGATCGCTCTAACGAACACTCGGTTGCTCAGTCCAGCACTCAGTCTGGAAGTCAAGCACCAACCCAGTCTGGCGGCAATGCAGCCCCCGCAAGCACACCGCAACCGAATTTACCAACCGTGCCCGTTCAAGCTCAGCCGACTCAATCCCAGCCTGCTCAATCGGCTCCCGCCTATAGTCCACCTACCTATACTCAGCCGCCTTATAGCCCGCCTGCCTATACGCCGCCCGCCTACAATCCGCCTCCCTACAATCCCTCTTCCAGTCCATCGACTAGCCCCTCTTCTAGTCCAGCGGCTAGCCCGTCACCGACCGGCTCTCCGGCTGTGCCCACTCAAGCCAGTCCATCGGCATCCCGTCCGATCGATGTGCCCCCGCCTGATTCGGCATCGTCCAACATCGCGACTGCCCCTCCTTCTAGCGCTTCTGCAACCCAGTCTTCCGCCACCCAAGACTATTACTATGTCGGGACAGACTATAGCGGCGACTCCAGCCTTCAAGAAGCTCGGCAAACTGTGCCAGATGCTTATGTGCGAAATTTGCCCTCTGGTGGGGCGATCGTCCAGGCGGGGGCTTTTAGCAGCAAATCAGCAGCAGCAGAGCGGGTTCAGGAGCTACAGCAGCAAGGGTTGCCAGCCCAAATCTATCGTCATTAGGCTTGCTTCTAGCGTAATATGTTGAAAGCCCCGCTGAGCGGGGCTTTCAACATATTATTAGGCGGCAGATTGTAGAAAGTAAAAGCTAACCAACAACGCTGGGGGAGTTGCCTTCTAGGGCTTCTGCCTCGCTGTCAAAGATTTCAAACACAGAATCCATCATCGTCACTTCAAACACGAGTTTGGCTTCTGGATGCACATTGCAGATGCGGAAGCTGCCAGTGACCTTATCGGCATCGCGCATTCCTGCCACAAGAGAAGTTAGCCCTGAACTATCGATAAAGTTCACCTGGCTGAGATTTACCACAATATGAGAGCTAACTTTAGAAATGCATTCCTGTAGCTTGAGGCGAAACTGCCAAGCGGTAGTAATATCGAGCCGTCCGACGGGAGTCAAGACAATTACGGTTTTACCATCTTGGGTAGTATGGATTTTCTGCTCCATTGTGACTGTTCAATCCTTTGTTGGAACTTATGCGGGGATTAATTGCGAGGATTAGCCAATCGAGCGACATGTGTCAAAGTCGCTAATTGACTAAGGTCGCTAATTGACTAAGGTCGCTAATTGACAGGGTAATTAACTGACAGAGCGATTGTATAGATTGTATAGAGTGCCTTACAAACAGATGGCGAACGTGGTGATTGTACTGATGCCACCTTTCAAAAGAATTGCACTCCTTTTGGAATCTACGCTGCTTTTGCCTGGGCATTCGTCCCGGCAAATTTAACCTGATCTACTCAATACTACTCAGGTTGCCCCAAGAAAGTCATTTTCTCTCACCTACCCCAACATTCCTGATATCCCGTTCTACCCAACAAGATTTTTAGCACATAGAATCCGCTGATTTCCGAATGAACCTCAAAATCAGCGGACGCAACCTGAACAGATGATTTGAGCTAGCGATCGACCCTAATGAAACGAACCCCCTAGCCAATCTTGGGGCTTGAGAAAGGTTTCATAGAGCTGAGCTTCTGGTGAATTTGCTTCGGGTTGATAGCTATACTCCCACCGCACTAGAGGCGGCAGCGACATGAGAATTGACTCGGTGCGACCGTTGGTTTGTAGCCCAAACAGAGTGCCCCGATCGTAAACCAGGTTGAATTCAACATAACGACCCCGGCGATAGAGCTGGAAATCGCGCTGGCGATCGCCCCATTCAATGGATTTCCGGCGCTCCAAGATTGGCAAATAAGCGGGCAAAAAGGCGTTGCCACAGTCTTGGACAAAAGCAAAGATCTCTTCCCAACTGCGAGGATTGAATTCGCCAACGGCATCGCTGTACTGAGCCGCTACTCCTGTAGAATTCTGACCGTTATACAGCTTAGAACGGCTGCCATCCTGGTAGTCAAAAAAGATGCCGCCAATGCCGCGCGTTTCCTGGCGGTGCTTCAGGTAAAAATATTCGTCGCACCAGCGCTTGAAGGTCGGGTAGTACTCGCTGTGGTGGCGATCACAAGCCGTCTTCAAGGTCTGGTGAAAATGGACTGCATCTTCTGCAAAGGCGTAGTAGGGAGTCAGATCAATGCCGCCGCCAAACCACCAAACGGGACCTGCCTCAAAGTAGCGATAGTTGAGGTGAACCGTAGGAATATAAGGACTACGCGGATGGAGCACCATCGAAGTGCCCGTGGCATACCAGGAGTTTCCGGCGGCTTCGGGACGCTGCACCAAAATGGAAGGCGGCAGGTCTTTGCCCCACACTTCCGAGAAGCCAACGCCGCCCTGCTCCAGGATTGCCCCCGCTTTGAGGACGCGCGATCGTCCACCGCCGCCTTCTTCGCGTTTCCAGGCATCCTCCTGAAACTTGCCTCCGCCATCCGCGCCTTCTAAACCCTGACAGATGCTGTCTTGCAGGTTTTTCAAGAAGGTGCTGATGCGCTCGCGGGAATCGGCAGGAGGTGCAGAAGCCGAAGAAATCGCAGAAGCTGCACCGGAGATAGGAGTTTTCACCATGTTAATAAATCTGTCGAGAAACGATTTAATAAAACGTTGCCAAGGGATAGGGGCGTTGCCTCACTTCGATCTAGCCTATACCGAACTGGAACGCTTCGACACAGAATCGACCCCTGCGAAAAAGTAAATAAATATAACGAAGCACAGCTTGATCCAAGCTCGACACAAGATGGAGTCTGATCTGCGATCGCTGGATTCGCTGGGCTTCTCAAGCCTCTGCATTGCGCCCCTGCATTGCTAGGTGCTGTGGATTACAATAATTAAGGCTAGAAAGTTTAAGACAGCATTATTAAAGATAGCCTTTAAGACTGATTTGGCGGGATATAACTTTTGCTTTAAGGGTGAGAAAAGCCGACAGGGTGGTCTACATTGCTACATAGCTGGTTCGCTGTTTTGCTGTATCTCGTTGGCTGAGGGAGGAAAGAGTTGTGCTGAGCTTTTGGTCTAAGTCTATCCGCCGCAATTTATGTGAGTTCCCGCCGATCGGCACCTATCAAGTCCTGAGTTCCGCCTCGGTGGATGATTTGTGGCAAAAGGTGATTGACCTGGCTGACGTTTCCTGGCACCCTTTGCTGGCGAAAACCAATGCCCCTTATGGGTTGATTCCTAAACCAGGGCTGATTTACCAAGCAGTCAGTCGGCTATTTCCGATGCGAATCCAAATTTTTGTGGAGCGGGTCTTGCCCAGAGAAATGCTGAGCATTCGCATTTTCGCGCTGCCGGGTATCGAAGAGCGAGTCACCTATCGCGTCGATTCGACTTTGTGTGGCACCCGTGTCTCTTACTCGGTGACCTTGCGCGGCTGGCTCTCTCCCCTCGTCTGGTCTGTGATCCGTCCCTATGCTGAGAAGGTCGCCAGTGAGCTAGCTCAAGCTGTGGAACGGGAGCTGCTCTCCAGCCCGACCGCTCGCCGCAAATTTACGAAACCGGATGCCTGGGATTTCTTGAGCATTGTGCTGGTCTTACTCGGCTCTGGAGTGGCGATGGGGGTAAAATGGGGGGCGTTGAGAATTTATGCTTAGCGTTGCTTGAGGCGATCGCTGCCCTCCAGAAAACGCTGCCCCTGTGGAGAATCTAATGCCGACCCTGCTGGATACCGCTGCTGTTTTAGAAGTATTGCGCCCCGTTCAAGATCCTGAACTGCATAAAAGTTTAGTTGATCTCAATATGATTCGTCAGGTGAAGGTGGAAGGCGGCAAAGTCAGCTTTACGCTGGTGCTGACAACTCCCGCTTGTCCGCTGCGGCAGTTCATTGTGGAAGACTGCGAGAGAGCCGTGAAAACGCTGCCCGGTGTGGAAAGCGTTGCGGTCGAAGTCACTGCCGAAACCCCGCAGCAGAAATCCTTGCCCGATCGCACCGGAATTGCCGGAGTCAAAAATATTATTGCCATTTCCAGCGGCAAAGGCGGCGTGGGCAAAAGCACGATCGCCGTCAACGTTGCTGTAGCGCTAGCCCAAGCGGGTGCAAAAGTCGGGCTAATTGATGCCGATATCTACGGTCCCAACGCGCCGACGATGCTGGGCTTGGCAAACGCCAAAATCGCGGTGCAGCCCGGTGAAAAAGGCGAAATCCTGGAGCCTGTCTTTAATCACGGAGTCAAGCTGGTGTCAATGGGCTTTTTGATCGATCCCGATCAGCCCGTGATCTGGCGCGGTCCGATGCTGAACGGCATTATCCGCCAATTCCTCTATCAGGTTGCCTGGGGCGAATTGGATTATCTGATCGTAGACATGCCGCCCGGAACCGGAGATGCCCAGCTCACATTGGCGCAAGCCGTGCCGATGGCAGGAGTCGTGATTGTCTCCACGCCGCAAAAGGTGGCATTAATGGACGCTCGGCGCGGACTCCGCATGTTTCAACAGCTCCAGGTTGCAGTCCTGGGCATTGTCGAAAACATGAGCTACTTCATCCCGCCGGATCTGCCCGATCGCCAATACGACCTGTTTGGCTCTGGCGGCGGCGAAAAAACCTCCAAAGAGCTAGGATTGCCGCTTCTGGGCTGTGTGCCGCTAGAGATGGCATTGCGCGAAGGCGGCGATAGCGGTATTCCGATCGTCGTGGCTGCGCCTGAGTCTGCGTCTGCCAAAGCCCTGACGGCGATCGCCCAACGGATTGCGGCAAGTGTCTCTGTGGCGGCGCTCAGTTGAGACTAAAG
>JBBSFA010000121.1:0-7314 GCA_038239185.1 Elainellales cyanobacterium
CCCAACGAACTTGCTGCCTCTGCCCTAACATTGGGACTTGAGTGGTCAAGAGCATTTAGCAAATCTGGTATCGCCGAATGATCACTCATCGCACCTAAAGCAAATGCTGAATAAACGACTGTTCTCTCATCTTCATGTGCTAACAAATGTTTCAAGTCTGGAACTGCCGTTTTACTTCCCAGAGTTCTTAAGGCAAAAGCAGAATCCATTGGGCGATATGCATCTCCAGGTGTTTGCAAATTCTCAAGCAGACTAGGGATTGCAACATCAGAATGAGTTGCCCCTAAAAGAGGTAGTTTGAGTGATTTTGGGACATTGTGAGAGAGTATGAAACCCACAGTAACTTTTTGAACGTCTGACTTTACGGCTCCCGCCAGCCGCGCCCCCAACATCAAATCCACCCCGATCGCCAACTTCACCACCCGCAAAGCTTGTGCCTTATCTGCCAGTCCCAACATTAGTGCGATCGGCTCTGTCCATCTCAGATAATTCAGATGATTCTGCTTGAATTGCTCATCCGTTAGCGCTTCTGGATGGCGCGGATTCAGCTTAGGTAGCAATGCTTCTGCTGCATAGTATTCCTGTATAAGCTGATGATGAAACCTGATCTCCTTGTCAGACAGTTTTTGCAGCAAATGGTACTTCATCAATTCGTTGATTCGGGATGGAGACTCAACTCCAAATTTTTCAGTCAGGATTTTTTCTGCTTGTTCCTCAAAAATAATCAAGCCTGGATCAAGCGGATCTGGAGAGTTCAGCATGGAGAATGCGAGATGCTCCAACCATCGATCCCATTGTCTCCGACGCTCATCTGGCACAGGCGCGTCTTCCTTACACTCTCTAAAGGACTGAAAGAATCGCCGGAATGCCTCTCCCATCGTTTTTGCAACACTGCCTGTCTGCTGAAACGAGTCATAGAACATCCATAAAACGAATGGGGTACGGCTCAATTCCCGATTATCCCTGTCCAACAGTTGCAGAACCTCTTGCTTCTTGGAGGGCATACATTCGTCTAGAAATCGCTGAATTTCGCCTTGTAACGTAAGCGACTGAATTTCTAGCCGTCGCTTGATCCCCAGCGTGCCACCTGACTCGCGTGTCGTGCAAATCAGGATGATTTTGGCGAGATCGCACTTGTCCCGAAAAGCTGTAAGTTCTGTCAACGCTATATCTGCTGGCATTTCGTTTAAGCCATCCAGCAGTAGGATTAGACGCTTCTCTTGGAACAGCAGCTTTCTGATTTCTGAAATCTCTAGAAATAACTCTGGCTCTAGGGCATCTCGAATTAGCGCTAGCATTTCCGATCGATCTTCAGCCCCAGATGCAGCTTTGTTATAGCGCTTTAGCTGAATAAGTACGGGAATCCGAGGAATAGGTTCTTCAAGCTCTTGCCTCGCAAAATCGACTAGAAGTCGCAGCAGCAACGTTGATTTGCCAATACCAGGTGAGCCAACTAGCAAAACGTGCTCTTTTTTAGCGTACTCGTGGACTCCCTGGAAAAGTGGCAAAGAAATCCTCTTTTTGCGATCGGGGTGCTCTTTGCAGATTTCCTCTGTTTGCACGGTTTGCTCAAAGGCAAAGTTAGCTTGCCGAGCCGCGATCGTCTCCGTCAACGCATCAACAGTCCACCACTTCTCGTAGCGGTCAATAATCGACTTCAAATACTCTGAGAAATCTGAGTTAGCAGTCATACTGGGGAACAGACAACCTATCTCTAAGTCCTGAGTTTACTGTAACTCAAGACTCTTGAAACACTGATGTCTGCTCGACACTAACTACATCGTTAGTTCATTACCCAGAGGCAATCCTGGGCGCTTTGCGCGTAAACATTCAAAATCTAGTTGACACAGCGACCTGATGAACTGCTAATATAGTCAAGGTTGACACCGTTGGGGCGTCGCCAAGTGGTAAGGCAGCGGGTTTTGGTCCCGCCATTCCTAGGTTCGAATCCTAGCGCCCCAGTTTATGGATTTAGTTTTAACGCTGATACTTTCCTTCTGTCTGCTGGTTTTCAGCGTTTCCAAAGGGTTTTTTGTAGCCTATCCGCTGCTGGCAGCGATCGCCATGCTGCTAGTCGTGCTGTTGCGGCGAGGGTTTGAGTTAAAGTCGCTGTTGGGAATGGCGATCGCAGGTGCTCGTCAGTCCTTTTCGGTGATCTGGATTTTGCTGCTGATTGGCGCGGTCACTGCGGTTTGGATGGCATCTGGCACTGTGCCAGCGCTAGTTTACTATGGGGTTCAGCTCATCCACCCGCGCCTGTTTCTGCTGCTGGCTTTTCTGCTGACCAGCGGCGTTTCGGTGTTGATTGGCACTTCTTTTGGAGCCGTTAGCACGATCGGCGTGGCATTGATGATTATGGCAAACGGCAGCGGGGGAGATGCCCATGCGATCGCTGGAGCCATCATTGCCGGAGCCTATGTGGGCGATCGCTGTTCGCCCATGTCCTCCAGCGCCAACCTGATCGCCACCGTCACCCAGACCGATCTCTACGGCAATATTCGCAATATGCTAAAAACAGGGTGGTTGCCGCTGGGTCTTACCTGTTTGATCTATCTGGGACTGTCTTGCTGGCATCCTGTGCGAATTACAGACAATGCCTTACCCCAAGAAATCGATCGGCTGTTTGATCTCAATCCGATCGTGCTGCTCCCGGCGGTGGCAATTTTGCTGCTGGCGGTTTGTCGCCTTGAAGTCAAGCGATCGATGCTGGTCAGCATTGGGCTGGCGGTGGCGATCGGCGTGGGCATCCAGCGAGAGTCGCTGCTGGACGTGCTGCGGTTCGGTCTGCTGGGTTTTCAGCTCTCGGAACCTAGCTCGTTAGATCACATTCTGGTGGGCGGCGGCATGGTGTCGATGGCGAAGGTCTGTTTGGTTGTGGTGATTTCTACCGCCTTCGCTGGACTGTTTTCCGGCACGAATGCGCTGGCTGGCATCACCCGCCTGCTCGATCGCGCCAATAGCCGCAGCAGTTTGTTTTTAGGGACAACGCTGATCGGCACGGCAGCAGCGGCTTTTGGCTGCACCCAAACGATCGCCATTTTGCTGGCGCAGCAGCTTGTGCAAAAAAAATATGCAGATCAGCAAGATTCGATCGCCCTAGCAGTAGACCTGGAAAATACGGTTGTGGTACTTTCTCCTCTGATACCCTGGAATATTGCCGGACTGGTTCCCGCGACTGTCCTAGCCACCGATGCCGGATTCATCCCCTATGCAGTCTATCTTTACCTGCTGCCGCTCCTGACTTGGCTTACCCTTAAACTTAAACCCTCATCCCTCTATCCCTCATGCAACTCACCCCCCAAGAAAAAGATAAGCTGTTGATCTTCACTGCCGCTTTGCTTGCCGAACGCCGCAAGGAAAAAGGGCTAAAGCTGAACTACCCAGAAGCGATCGCCTATCTCTCGGCAGCCATTTTGGAGGGAGCGCGGGAAGGTCGGACAGTTGCAGAGCTAATGACTCATGGCACCACCTTGCTGACCCGCGCCGATGTGATGGAGGGGATTCCAGAGATGATCCACGAAGTCCAAGTTGAGGCAACGTTTCCAGATGGGACAAAACTGGTGACCGTCCATGACCCGATTCGCTAAAGGATCTATGCTCTTAGTCTGCTGGATTTGTGTGGGTTGGGCGATCGCCAGCCGCGCAGAACTTGCGCCACCCGCTGTGCCCGCTACATCGCCAGCCACGCCAGCCGCGCAGCCCCTGCCAGAATCCGTTCTAGACCGCGTTGCCAGGACAGGAGTGCTAACCGCAGGTGCCCGCACCGACGCACCGCCTTTTGGCTACATTAACGCCAAGGGTGAATGGGTGGGCTATTCGATCGATCTGCTGCGGCTGATCCAGCGATCGCTGCAACGGCAGCTCAACCGGGATGTGCAGCTCAAGCTGGTGGAAACGAATGTGTCCAACTGGGTTCCCAAGTTGGGTCAGCAGCAGATTGATATTGCCTGCGGTTCCATTAGCATCACCAGCATCCGACAGCTCAAGGTCGATTTTTCGATCGGCTATTTTCGCACGGGCACTCAGTTTCTAGTGAAAAAGGCGCATCAGCTCAGCCCTCCTGTGTTTCGGGTCGGCGTGGTGCGGGGCGCGAGTGATGAATATTCGGTAGAAGATGGCTTGCAGCTCGCGCAGGTGACGCGATTTGCGAATCGGGAAGCGGGTTTAGCAGCATTAAACGTAGGACAAATTGATGCCCTAGCCAGCGATGGGATTTTGCTGGAGGGGCTGCGGCAGGGCTTGCCCAATCGAGACGAGTTTGAGATTATGCCACCCCAGCCGCTGAATGATGCCACCTACGGCTGTGCTTTGCCCCAGAACGATCCGAATTTTCGATCGCTGGTCAACCAAACGCTGATAGGGTTTGTCCAAGGGGTTTTGAACCAAAATAGCCAGGATGTGGCGATCTTTGACACCTGGTTTGGGGAAAATGGGGTGACTCCGATCGATCGCACTCCAGTGCTAAACTTTTTTCGGCAAACAGTTAAGTCTCATGAGCAACCCCCAGAGAATTCCTCCACAAATCCATCAGCACCTCAGCCGACTCAGCCTTAAAGAGCGCTGGCAAAGAATCGGCGTGGTGCTGCTAGTGCCGATCGCCCTAGGTACGGTCATTCAGTTAAACGCGATCGCTGCCAATAGCAGGGCTGCAACCAAGCAAAGTCAGCCTGCTGCGCCTGCGCCTGCGCCTGACGCGATCGATGCGACAGTCTTGGCTTTCGAGACTGACCAGTACACTGTTCGGATCTTCCGGCAGACGGGCGATCTGCGGATGAATCTCTTCAATCGGCAGGCAAATAAAGTCGAGAAAAATGATGTGCCGATGTTGGTGAGTGTGACTGATACGGGCATTACGTTTACCAATCGCGGCGATCGCTCTACGGTCTATTTGGTTGGGGTTGCGCCAGATGGGAGTAAGTGTCGGCTGACGATTCAGCAGGGCGATCGGGTGACTTACAATCAGCAAGTTCCTCATACGCCTGCTTCAGTTGCATCTAGTCCCAGTCCTGCACCCAGTCCTGAACCCAGCCCTGTACCTAGCCCTGCTGCCCCATTGCCACCCTCTCCTGCGCCGCCCTCGACTTCATCTAGTGATCTAACACCCCGGCAGTCTGCCTTACCCGTGGAGCCGAACATCCCAGACAGCACGACGATCGCCAAGTTTCAAACTTCTAAGTATGCCGTTCGGGTCTATGACGACAGCGGTGAACTGCGGATGAACATTTACAATCGGCTGACAAGCCAGGTGGAGCTAAAAGCTGCTCCGGTGGAATCGACTCGCTCTGGACAAAACACGACTTACACCAGTCCATCTGACAGCCTCGTTTACACGGCGATCGTTGCGCCTGTGGGTGGCTATCGCTTGCAGGTGAGACAGGGCGATCGAGCGATTTACAGCGAGTTAGGGTATTGAGCGTTTCTGCCTGAGGACTAGGATTTGGCTTTGCGGAATGCCGCCTCTGCAATGCGATGAATCTCTTTCTCAGAAATCACCTTACTTTCCCATCAGCCAACCCGCCGAAATCATTCGCATTTCTACTGATAAATACTGACTATTTAGCCTGACTATCAGGCAGGAAGCTTTAACCTGAGCAATTTTTCAGAGGGTATTGGAAGTTAGCGCTCATAGGATGGGGTCATCGAATCGGTTAGACCCAATTCAATTCTACTCCTGCGATCAAAGCATTGGAGAATGAGCTGCATTTTTGAATATCCCTGTGTTATTAACAACGCTCCTAGTTTTATCTCCGATTCCATTGGCACAGAATATCAAGGCATTGTCGCCTGCGGTTACTCCAGCGAAATATTCAGCAGCAGTAGTGCTTTCTAACGCCCCTTTGAATCGGGAATTTATATTGTCTGCTGCTTCTGAAGATTCAAATTTTGAAGCCTCAAGCCGTTTAAGTCAATCGCTTTCACCCACTGTAGACTCTCAAGCGATCGCTGAATCAGCAGATAAAGAAGCGTTACTTGAGCGCATTTTTGGGAAATCTCAAGATTCATCTCAGCCCATCATTCTTCCTTTCTTGATCAATAACGAACAGCAGGGACAGCTTTTTGTCATCGCTGCAACCGATCAGTTACCGAATGTGCGGCTGCAAGCGGCTCCTTTGTTGGCCAAACTCCAGGATCGCGTTCGACTTGATGTTTTTCAGGAATTATCTGCCGCTGTGGATGGCGAAGGCTATCTTTTGCTCACTACATTGCAGCAGGTTGGACTGGAAGTCAGCTTTGACGATCGCAGGTTAGAGATTAGAATTCATATCCCTCCGACGGTTCGGCAAACCGCTATTAATACGCTGGGAACTCTGCCCCCCGAAGCCACCAATGTCATTCGCCCCAGCCAGGTGAGTGGATATCTCAATTTTCAAGGGACAGAGGATTTCGTCTGGTTAGGCGATAACCAGACCGAAGGACGGCAACCCCTGCATTTGGGCATTGACGGCGCACTCAATATCCAGGGTTGGGTGTTGGAGAGCAAAGTAGACTTTTTGGAGAGCAAAGTAGACTTTGCGGAAGAAACTGCATCCAATTGGAATAGAGGAGACATTCGGCTGGTTCGAGATGATCCCGATCGAGCGGTTCGCTATACCGCTGGGGAGCAAATTGCCCCGGCAAGAGGATATCAGAGCAGTACTTCAATGCTTGGAGTCTCTGCGGTTCGCAACTTTTCGCTTCAGCCCTACCGCGTGACTCGCCCGATCAGTCGGTTTGAGTTTTTTCTGGAAAGGGATTCCACGGTAGATATTTTCATCAACGATCGCTTCACTCAAACCTTACGACTATCCGCTGGCGCTCAAGATATCCGCGATCTGCCGCTGAATGCAGGCGTGAACGATGTCAAACTTGTCGTGACCGATGACCTGCAACAGGTGCAGCAGCTCAACTTTCCGGCGGCAGTTGCAGCCGATCAGCTTGCTCCGGGAATTCAGCAATTTGCTTACAGTTTGGGAGTGCCATCCTCGATCGAAAACGGTAACCGATCGTATGACTGGAATCAACCGACATTCAATCTGGCTTATCGGCAAGGACTCAGCACCAATTTGACCTTGGGCAGCTATGTACAGGGAACCCCCGATCGCCAACTGCTCGGATGCGACGGCAGTTGGTCAACCTCTCTCGGCAACTTTGGCTGGGATCTGTCCGCGAGCCACGATCGCGAGCTGGGGATAGATGGAGCGGCTCGGCTGGGGTATGAGCTGCTGCAAGCTAAGGGCGAAAATTCGAGACAGCGATCGCTGCGGCTTGGGTTGGAATACCGAGGCGCTAATTTTATGCCAGTGGGTACGCCACTCAGCACTCTCTCTTCTAGCG
>JBBSFA010000122.1:0-7257 GCA_038239185.1 Elainellales cyanobacterium
GAGCTGTTTGGAGACTGCCGGACTGCTGCTGGGCTTCGACTGGTTTATGGCTCCGGCGCGGCTGGCAGAGGTGCTGCCGATCGGCGGGGGACTGCTGCTGATCCTGCTGGCTCACGAAGCCGGACACTGGATTACGGCGCAGCGCTACCAAGTCCGGCTTAGCCCGCCTTTCTTTTTGCCCGTGCTGCAAATTGGCACCTTCGGGGCAATTACCCGCTTCGCCTCGCTGCTGCCCAATCGCACGGTTTTGTTTGATATTTCCTTTGCCGGAGCTGCCGCTGGCGGATTGGTGGCACTGCTGCTCTTGGTGACGGGACTCTTGCTTTCCCATCCCAGTAGCCTGTTCCAAATTCCCACCGAATTTTTCCAGGGTTCAATCCTAGTGGGGACGCTTGCCAAAGTGGTGCTGGGTTCGGCGCTGCAACAGCCGCTAGTCGCCGTACATCCCTTGGTGATTGTTGGCTGGTTGGGGCTAGTGATCACGGCGATTAACGTGCTGCCTGCCGGACAGTTGGATGGCGGTCGCCTGATGCAGTCTATCTATGGGCGGCGCGTTGCTGCTCGCACAACCGTGGGAACCCTGGTATTGTTAGGGCTGGCAGCGTTGGTCAATCCACTGGCGCTGTATTGGGCGATCGTGATTCTGTTTGTGCAGCGGGATCTAGAGCGTCCGGCTCTGAATGAACTCACAGAACCGAACGACACCCGCGCCGCTTTATATTTAGTGATTTTGTTCCTGATGGCAGCAACGCTGCTACCCTTAACGCCGAGTCTGGCAGGTCGCTTGGGCATCGGCGGTTGAATTTCCAGAGGTATTCATTTTATGGTTGCAGTCCCCCCTGTGATTTTGGTTTTTGACATCAGCGCGTTGTCGGTTGCTTCGCCTAGCGAGTGGCGCGAGTTCTCACGAGTGGGAAGCTGCTATGTGCCTCAGGTGGTCTACGAAGAAATGAAGCTGATGTTCGATCGCTCTCCCGATCCAGACTTAGAGCGGATCGCTAAATCCTTCAATCGCTTCTATGCCTCTAGCGGCTGGAAAATCACGGATGTCAACGCCCACCATCCGTCGCTGAAAGTTGGCTCAGGGCAGGCATTGACGCGGCGATCGCGGGTTTCGCTAGCGGTGGGTCGCTGTGCTTACGGACTCTCGCAAGCCTTCCCCAACAGCCTGATCATCCTGGTATCAAAAGATCGCTCCTTGCTCCAGCGCCTCTACGAAGTTCCGGTCGTCAATCTCTGCGGCATCATGGGCGAATCGCTGCTGCAATGGAGCCGCACTGGGCAACGCCCAATCGCCGTCAGCCAAAAATTCCAGCAGTTCCGCACTGCTTACAACCTTGCGCCCGTCAGCAATGTAGCCAAAAGCAATGTAGCCAAACCTGCTCAACCGACTCACTCGCCTAGTCGTGCTGCAACTAGCGCTCCAACCAGCCCAACTAAACTGACGAAAAACCGCAACGTTGCCTCCATGCCGGACTGGTTGCCCGATTTGATGTCGCTGATTTTGGCGGCGGCTGGATTGGCGATCGCTGGGTTCCTGATTTGGTTTGTGCTGAATAACACCGATCTGAAAAAATCTTTGCCCCACACCGAGGCTCCTAGGGCGATCGAAACTGCGGCAAATCCCCGCATTCTCTAGCGTTTGACGATTTTTTGATGCTTTAAAAGAGGAACCGCCTGAACAAAGTCCAGGCGGAGTGTGGTGTGAGGAGTGAACGGAAACTTGCGTCTCCGCTCTCTTCATTCTAAGCGACGCTGATCAAATTTCGGGGAAGTTCTGTGATAAGCCGAGATAAAATTATCTCAACTTGCTTGACAGTAGACTGACTTGCCAGTAGTTAGAATTAATTTGTCAACCGTAAATTCCAGCAACTATTTACCCATCCCTAGCTGTTGTGCCTTCTGATAGACTTTTCCTTCCGTGAGCAAAGAAGGTGCAATCACCACTTCCACCTGCTGCATTTCCCGAATATTTTTCGCGCCCAGCGTTCCCATGCTGGTTTGCAGTGCGCCCAGGAAGTTGTGCGTTCCGTCGTCGAGTTGGGCAGGACCGCGAAGAATCTGGCTGAGCGTCCCGGTTGTGCCAACGCGAATGCGAGTGCCGCGCGGCAATACAGGGCTAGGGGTTGCCATTCCCCAGTGGTAGCCGCGTCCGGGAGCCTCTTGTGCTCTGGCAAAGGGAGAGCCAATCATCACGCCATCGGCTCCACAGGCAATGCACTTGCAGATATCGCCGCCCGTAATTAAGCCACCGTCCGCGATCACTGGAATATATTTGCCTGTTTCCCGATAAAAATCTTCGCGAGCGGCAGCGCAATCTGCGACGGCGGTCGCTTGCGGGATGCCCACTCCCAGCACGCCCCGCGAAGTACAAGCCGCTCCGGGTCCAATGCCCACCAGCACCGCTGCGGCTCCGGCTTTCATCAAATTAAGCGTGACTTCATAAGTGACGCAGTTGCCCAAAATCACAGGCATCGGCATTTCTTCACAGAAGCTTGCTAGATCCAGGGGGGTCACCGATTCGGGCGACAGATGCGCCGTTGAAACGACCGTAGCTTGAATGAAAAACAAGTCGGCTCCCGCTTGGGCAACCGCTGCACCATATCTCGCAGCGCCCGCCGGAGTCGCGCTCACTGCTGCAATGCCGCCCTGCTGCTTGATCTCTCTAATGCGACGATCGATCAATTCTGGCTTGACTGGCTCGGCATATAGCTCTTGCATCAGCGGCACAAACTCAGTTTTATCGACCGCCGCAATGCGATCGAGAATCGGATTCGGGTCGGCATAGCGGGTTTGAATCCCTTCCAGATTCAGCACCCCCAATGCCCCTAGCTGGCTAAGAGCCACTGCCATTTTTACATCGACCACTCCGTCCATTGCGCTGGCAATAATCGGAATCTCGCGTTCAATGCCGCCGATCGTCCAGCGTGTGTCAGCCAATGACGGATCTAAGGTTCGCTGTCCAGGAACCAAGGCGATCTCGTCGATTCCATACGCTCTGCGGGCTGCTTTGCCCCTGCCAATTTGAATATCCACGCTTTCCAATCCCTGTAGAGACATAAAAGCTAGACTATCAAATCTAGCAGATTCTGGAGTTGAACGAATCGTGTGGAGTAGGTTAAGAAAGCGTTTCAAATAGAGCGCTGAGCACCACATTCGAGAACAAAAAGCCTTCTGGGTCAGTCAGGCGTAGCGATCGCCCTGCTTCGATCGCCACCCAACCCTGCGATTGATAAGGTCGCACGCAGTCAAGCACCTGCTCGACCGCTGCCGCACCAAACTCAGCCTGCAATGTTTCCAGGCTCAGCCCTTCAGCGAGCCGCAGTCCAACCATCAACGTATCCAACAGTCGCTCAGCCTGTGGCGTAATGGCACAATCGATCGCACCCCCAGCGGCACAGTAGACCTGCACCCAGTCGTAATAGCCCGATCGCTTGCGAGGACGGGTAAAGCGCTGGTAATTCGTGTAGCTGGCGGCTGCCATGCCAAATCCGTAGTAAAAACGATTTTCCCAGTAGACTCGATTGTGGCGGCACTGAAATCCTGGCTTGGCGTAGTTAGAGATTTCGTAGTGCTGAAAGCCAGCTTGGGTGAGCCGCTGCCGCGCCATGCCATACATTTGTGCTGTCAGTTCATCGGTTGGCAACGGGGAAACGCCCGCCTGATACCAGCGCTCGAAGGAAGTGCCGGGTTCGATCGTCAGGTCATACACAGATAGATGGGTGGGAGCCAGCGCGATCGCGGCTTCTAGCGATTCCTGCCACAAATCCAACGTCAGATGCGGCAGACCCGAAATCAGATCCAGGCTAAAATTCTCCAGATTTGCCTGGTGCAACATCTCCACCGCTACGCGAATGTCCTCTGGCGTATGGGTGCGTCCGCAGGCTTGCAGGATTTCGAGCTGAAAGGATTGCGCTCCCAAGCTGACGCGATTGATCCCTGCCTGCTGGTAGCCGCGCAGCCGCGCTAAATCGATCGCATCCGGGTCAATTTCCATCGAAATTTCAGCCGTGGCAGCGATCCCAAACTGGCGATCGAGGGTGACTAAAAGCCTCTCTAGCTGAACTGCGGTTAGCAACGAGGGAGTGCCGCCTCCCAGAAAAACTGTTTTTAGAGGACGATCGCCCGGTGGCGTTGCCAAGATTTCCTGGCAAAGGACTTCCACATAGTCTGCGATCGTGCCAAAGCCGGGATCGGTCTGCTGTAAGGGTAATTGGCGGGACTGCAACTGTCGAGCTAGTGGGGGGCGATCGCCTACGACTGAGATTGGAAAGTCGCAGTAGAAACAGCGGCGGCGGCAGAAGGGGATGTGGAGATACGCCGCAGTCGGGAAGATCCTAGAGAACTGCTGAGAAGCTGTTGCAGGGGAGGAAGCGAGCGAACCTTGCATTGCGAAAAACTACGACACAACGTATCAAAGGCTTGGAAGATATAATGTTTTGATATCCCCTATCTGTCTTAAAGATCTGCTTTTACAGACCTAGACCCGCATCAGACCCACGGATTGGAACCATGCTTGACGCAATTATCATTCTTTCATTCATCATAGCAGGGGCAGGAATTGGCTTTTATGGCGTAGAGTTGCTGCCTCCCGATGCCCTACAGCAGGTCAGCAATATTGAAGGGCTTAGTGTCGTATCGGGCGGTTTTGGGGCGCTGTTTGGCTTAATTGTGGGGCTGCTAGCGCAGACGGGCTATCGGCGCGTGGAGCGGCAAATGCGGCAGATGCCGATCGACATGCTGTTGAGTCGATCGGTCGGCTTAGTGCTGGGGCTGCTGGTGGCAAACCTGATGCTAGCCCCGATTTTTTTGCTGCCCATTCCTCGCGAGTTCGCCTTCATTAAGCCGCTGGTCGCGGTACTAGGCAGCATTCTCTTTGCGTTTTCGGGGATTAACCTGGCAGATACGCACGGGCGGACTTTGCTGCGCTTGATTAATCCCAACAGCGTGGAAACGATGCTGATGGCAGAGGGGACATTGAAACCTGTCACAACCAAGATTTTAGATACGAGCTGCATTATCGACGGGCGGATTGAAGATTTGCTCAGCACTGGCTTTCTGGAAGGTCAGATTCTAGTGCCGCAGTTTGTGCTGCAAGAGCTTCAGCGGATTGCTGATTCTTCCAACGACCAGAAGCGCATCCGAGGCAGGCGAGGGCTAGATGTGCTGAAGCGGATGCAGCAAGCCTTCCCAGCGCGGATCATGATCCACCGGGCGGACTATGAGGATGTGGCAACGGTGGATGCCAAGCTGGTGCGGCTGGCGCAAGATATCAACGGCGGGCTGCTGACAACGGACTATAACCTGAACAAGGTCGCGAGTCTGCAAACGGTTACCGTGCTGAATGTGAACGATTTGGCGCAGGCAATGCGCCCTGCCTATTTGCCGGGAGACAGTTTGGATCTGAAAATTGTCAAGCAAGGCAAGGAGCCAGCTCAGGGTGTGGGTTACCTCAACGACGGCACAATGGTTGTGGTAGAAGAGGGCGGCGAGTTTATCGGGGACGAAGTTTGCGTGGTTGTAACGGGGGCGCTACAAACTTCGGCAGGGCGAATGGTTTTTGCCCGCCCGGAAGCCTCAGTTGTCGCATAAACTCTTGGCTTCACTTCCAATCGTGCTCGGCTTGCTCTAATACGTAGGCTGCAACTTCCTGGATCTGTGGATCGGTAAGCCGATCGCGGTAAGCTGACATGTTGTTTTTGCCATTGGTAACAATCTCGGTGATTGCCGCGATCGAGTCCATGTGATTTTTCTGAAGTGCCTTGAGCTTCAGGTTTTTGCCGCGCCGGACGATGTTGCCGCCGTTGAGATGGCATCCGGCACAGTGGACTTCAAAGACTTTTGCGCCAGATGGTGTTTCAGATGGCAAGTCTGCGGCAAGGGCAGGAATGGGCAGCGCGAAAAGTAGCGCCAGCAGCGCGATCGCCAGCAATCGTTTAACCAGATATTTCATTGGATGAGTGTAAGGTTGCATTTCTATCATGCCTCCGGCTCGACTACTCAAAATCGTTATGACTATGATATAGTGTGTAACAGTTTGTAAGAATGTTAAGCTTTTGAGCGTTAGCGATGAGGTTCTTTCGATCGCCTCAGCCTAACCCCCATAATCCCAGTCAACAAGTCCCAGTCAACAAGATACAGAAGGAGCATAACTCATGACTGTCAACGAAGGATGCCTCCGCGTTGGTCAAGCCGCCCCCGATTTCACCGCAACTGCCGTCTACGATCAAGAATTTAAGACGATCAAGCTGTCTGACTATCGCGGCAAATACGTCGTCCTGTTTTTCTATCCGTTGGACTTCACGTTTGTTTGCCCCACTGAAATCACCGCATTCAGCGATCGCTACGATGCCTTCAAGTCGATCGGCACTGAAGTGTTAGGCGTTTCAGTAGACAGCGAATTTTCGCACTTGGCTTGGACGCAGACCGATCGCAAACAGGGCGGCGTGGGTGATCTGACCTACCCCCTCGTTTCTGACATCAAAAAAGAAATCAGCATTGCCTATAATGTCCTCGATCCAGAGGCAGGGGTAGCACTGCGCGGTCTGTTTATCATCGACAAAGATGGCGTAATCCAGCACTCTACCGTCAACAACTTGGCATTTGGTCGGAGTGTGGATGAAACGCTGCGGACTTTGCAGGCAATTCAGCATGTGCAGTCTCACCCCGATGAAGTTTGCCCCGCAAACTGGCAGCCTGGTGATGCCACGATGAACCCCGATCCTGTGAAATCGAAGGAATTCTTTGCAGCGGTGTAATTCCCCCTGCTAAATCGATCGACTCAAGAGCGCTAGGCGATCGCCTAGCGCTCTTTAATTTTGAGTTCTTGGAGCGAATTTCTAAGCTGCTGGGCAATTGCCGCGATCGGCTGCGGCGATCGGGCTGCTTGAGCGGCATCGCTGTACACATCTTGAGCATCCGCAGACAGCTTCTGCATCAAATTCAACACGGTCTGAGCCGTATCAATTTGAGTTTCGGCAGTTCGCGCAACGAACTGCATCATCTGATCAATCTGACCCGATGCCGCTTGGGTCTGATCCGCCTGCCAATCAACCCGCTGATCAAAATCTTTCCCGATCGAGGTCAGCGTCATGCCATGCTTAACTCCTTTCACAACCCCACTCGTTTCGTGGTGAAGATTCAAAGTCAACTGTCCGATCTGCTGCATTGCGCCCCGCAGTTGAGTTAAAAGCTCATTGAGCTGCGCCACAACCGGGGTCATGCCGGACGCTGACCCTTCAGATTGTCCGGTTTGAA
>JBBSFA010000123.1:0-7249 GCA_038239185.1 Elainellales cyanobacterium
AGAGGCTGAACCTGTGCTGGCAAGTCTAGTGGCAGGGCTAGCCAACGCAACCCGCATGGAGGAAGCCAGTTCATGGCGCTATCCAGTCGATTTAGTAGCAGTTCTAGAGGGGGCGTTTGAACAATTGCCTGCGGCATTGGCGGCTGGCAAATCCCAAGCGGGAGAATGGGGTCAGCCGCCAGAATTACTTTCAGTGTTATTGGGAGAGGATGCTCAGGCGATCGCGGCTAGTTTGCTCAATGCGTTGCGATCGGGATGCACTGAGGTACAGTTAGCCCAAATCGTGACCTATGCGGCGGCTCTGCGAGTTGCCCGATTTCACACCAATAATGATCATGGGGATTGGATCAACGCTCACCATCCCTTTACCTTTGCCAATGCCGTGCAGCAAGGGATTCGCCGAGTTCCCGCGATCGAACTTCTGCGGGGCGTATTCGATGCAGCGATGAGTGTTTATCTAAACCGATTTCTGAATGTGCCGCCTGCCCGCTTGCCTGAAGCTAAAGATACCGTTGCTAATCCCGACTCTTTACTGGAGCAGTTACCTGACCTGCTCGATCGCCAACAGCAGGTAAATGAAACAGGACGATTAGTCGCGCAATACCTTTACAGCGGTGGCAAGCCGGAACGCTTGATGGCAATGCTGGCAAAACTGATGCTGCGAGAGAATCGAGATTTTCATGTGATTCAATCGATCGAAGCGGCATTCCGCTTATATTCACAACTTGGTGATCCCTTGGAAGGGGTGCCTGTACTAGTTGCAACGGCACGATATCTAGCGGCTCATGCACCCACGATGCGATCGCAGGAGCAAACTTACCAGATGGCGTATCGGCTGCACCGAGGCGATCGCCTGTTTGAAGAAGTGGAATAGGACAGGTTACTTTCGCCACTGATTCGCTCGGATATTCTCATTTGCCAACTGTGCCGTTTCCTGAATCCGTTTAGCCCGAGTTTCTGGTTTCTTTGCTGCCGCAATCCACTCTAAAATTCCGCGTTTGGCGGATTTAGGAAACGCTTCAAAGTTCTGCTTTGCCGATTCATAGGCAGTCAATGCCTGTTCTAGATCCAGTGGAATTTCTAATGCCTCGATCGCATCCAACGCATTCCAGGAACCATCTTTTTTGGCTGCCTCTACCTTTGCTAACCCCGCAGGCATCATTATTCCCTGTTCAATCAGCCGCTCGGCTCGATCCTTATTCAACTTTGACCAACCTGTTCTAGGTTTACGAGGCGCAAACCACAATAGCGATCGTTCATCATCCAACTTGTTGGGTTTACTATCGATCCAACCAAAACAGAGCGCTTCTTCCACTGCCTCATCATAGTCAAAGCGAGGTTTGCCCGTTTCTTTCTTGTAGCTAATCAACCAAATCCCTTGCTGGCGCGTATGGTTTTGCGCTAACCAACTGCGCCACTCCGCGCGAGTTTTGGGATGAATTGACTGAGCGGGAATATTAACCATGGAATGCAGCATCGTTTAAAGGTAAAACAGAAATCGTTAAGGTTGGCTGATTTGATAAGCGCAGCGTCGTTCTCCGGCGATGATATGCTCGACTCGCTGAATGTTGATTTCATTTCCCACTATGGATTGGAAGATTTCTAACTCCTTAGCGCAGAGTCCAATACAAGCTGTGGCAGCGGCGCAAATGGGGCAGTGGTTTTCAATCAACAAAAATGATCCATCTGTCTGAGCCTGTAACTCTGCCATGTAGCCTTCAGTCGTGCGGATCTCAACCAATTTGTTCAAGCGCTGCTTGAGCGATCGCTTCCCTTTCAGTTGTTGGGTGTATCCTTCAAGCTGTTGCTGGGTGCGAATCTCCAACAACCGATCTAAGCCTGCCTCCCCAAAAGCGGCTTTCACCGCATTGAGTAGGCTTAACGTCAGTTCTGCGTAACCATCGGGAAAGAGGCGATCGGCAGCGGGAGTTAACTGCCACAGCTTTGCGGGTCGTCCCATCGGACGAGATTCTTCCTGGTAAGTAACTAGCTGTTCAGCTTGTAAGGCATAGAGATGCTGTCGAACTGCCATTGCGGTAATCTCTAGACAAGCGGCGAGGGCTTCTGCATCCAAGCAGCCTCCCTGCTTCAATAACTGAACAATTGCCCGTCTTGTCCGGACAGCCGTTTCTTGAGTTTGAGGTTTCTTTGTCATAGTTTGCGTTGAGGCATATCTACAAAGTAAAGAAATATCTTTACAAAGTCAATGGCGATCGCTTATTGTATTTCTAAAGGAATCTCTTTAGAAAACTGATTGAAGCTGGGGGCTGTGATGAGCGAAATTCAACGGATCAATCCAAAGGGTCTCAGCGACTCCTCTGACTACGGGTATGCTCAAATTACAGTGGTTCCTCCCGGTACAAAGCTCGTGTATATTGCAGGGCAACTAAGTGAGGACGAAAAGGGTCACTTCCCGAAAGATTTTGCGGGTCAGCTAAAACAGGCGTTTGCCAATCTTCAAACTGCCCTGGCAGCCGCTGGCGCAACCCCTGAGCAGGTCGTTAAAATCACGGTCCTCTCGGTTGATCATGATCCAGAAAAACAGCGGTTGATTTCAGCCCAGCGTAACGCGATGTGGCAGGGAGATTGTAAACCTACCAGCACACTTATTCCAGTGCCCAGGCTGGCTGTAGAAGGCATGTTGTTTGAGATTGATGCGATCGCTGCTCTTTCCACCCTTCAATAAGCAGGAGATTGTCATGTCATTGCCGCTAATCTTACAACCCGGAGAAGGGCGATCGGTGCAAATTCGCACCAGTACCTGCACGTTTAAGGCGACAGGCAAAGAGACTCACGGACAGTTTGGATTGTTTGAGTTTGTCATGGAGCCGGGAGCCAATGGGGCTAGCCCTCACATTCACAAAGCACTCACTGAAATGTTTTATGTCGTGGAGGGCGAGATTGAGCTTGTTCTGGGCGATCGCCGAATCGTTGCTCAACCCAAAGCCTTTATGCTCGTACCGGAAAATACACCCCACGGGTTTTCCAATGTCGGACAGACTCAGGCAACGCTGTTAATTATGTTTTGTCCCGCTGATGCCCGCGAGCAATATTTTGAAGGATTGGCTGAATTGACGAAAGACGGACGACAACCCAGCCAAGAAGAACTACTCGACTTGATGCAGCGATTTGATCAATATCCGGTTCCTGAACCTGAACGTGGTTGAGTTTACGGCTGAGCGTTATGGTTTCTCAGGCAATGAAATAAACTCTGTCTTTTCAAACATCTGTCCGAACAAGCTTTACCAGCGATGGTAGTACATCTAATGGAATCCTAATCGAATAGGCTGCCTCTGAAACTGTCATATTTTCAGTTTGCATCAGTTCCAAAAGCTGTCGAATTTTAGCAACAACCGGATCGTCGATCGATGTATAGCCTCGCACGATGGCAATGCTTAACCCGGTTTGAATCTGGTCAGGAGTTATATTGGAGTTGCCAACAACAGAAGATGGTTGAGTTCGAGCGATCGCAGGCAAAATCTGAACGCCAGCATAATGTGGCGTGCTGCTGTGTACAATGTCAAACGTGTAAAGCCGATTCTGTCCTTTGGCATCTACCGTTTGTACGATCAGATTCGTCACAGGCGCAGTGGTCGCTCCTGGAAAGTGGAGTGGTTGGATCACTCGCAAGAAAATGGTCTTTGCCCGCCCAGTTTCTAACTCAGCATCGGTGCTGTAAACTACCTGCGAGGCATCTGCCAGCAGCATGTAGGCGATCGTCTCATCTGTCTGACTAAAACTAATCGAGGTTGCCCGTCCGGGAGCAACCTGAACTTGAATAGTACTGGCGGTGGCTCTGTGCGATCGACGGCTTGATCGGCAGACGTTTGCGCCTGAACAGGCAATTCAGGAGATACTAAACCAATCAATAATGTTGTACTAATTAAAGTCAGAACGGGCAAGCGTTTCATCGGTCCACCCTCAAAAAGCTATTTACCACCACAGAAACTTCGGTTCCTTCAGCAACGAACTGCACGTTGGGTCGCTGTAAGAGTTCTTGCATAGTCTGATCAGAGCGGCGGGACATCCGTTCCGCAATAGGATTGAAAAACTCTTCCAACGCAGCCGCCCAAAGCTGAGGCTCAGAACTTGAGGTAATCACGCTCTGATTAAAGTTACCTCCGGATGTAACTGTGCTGGACTGAGTGCGGGGTTGATTAATAATGCCGCCGACACGCCCCAAACTGTTGAGCAACCCAATCAACAGGTCTTGTCGAGCAATATCGGGTCCCACATCGTTGAGCTTTTGGGCAACCAAGGGTCGATTGTGTTTACCACGAATTTGCAGGCTATCGAGAGGGAGAGTTTGCTGACGGATTTGATCGGTGCGATCGCGATACACAATGGCGATCGCACTTGCTGACACTAAATTATTACCTCGCCCTACAGAGCTGGTGCGAATAACCAAAACCGTACCCACCGGAAGCGCCACAGCACCGTTAGTTGCCTTCATATCCTCGACTAACTCCACAGCAAAGCGATTTTCTGGGGTAGATGCTGTGCCATCTGGCGAATTATTGCCGCCCTCATCTCAAATCATTAGCAAGATAACTTTGGCTTTAGTGGAGGTGCCGAGCGCAACTTCGCCTGATCCATCCATGCGCTGATCAAGTTGACTTACCGGAGTACGGTTCAAAATCCCAACCATGCCAGGAGTCATATCAGTATTGAGCGCGGAGCGCAAATCCGTAGTTGAAGCTGCTCCAAATGTGCTAGGGATTGCATCGGAATCTAGCATTCTATCGGAGAACTCTGTTTTCGTTGCGCCAATAGAAACTACAGGAATAACAGGGTTCTGCTGATCCGCTGATGAAACTGAATTTGACGGAGCATCAGGCTGATTGCTAAAAGCTATTCTCGAAGGCTCCATTGCACCAGGACTGATTCGCAGTTGTCCAACATTTGCCAGTTGCGCCCATCGCTGGAACGGATCGATTTTTTCAACGGGTTGGATCATCTCAGGCGGAGCGATAGGTGAGTCCTGCGGAAAGCTTCGCTGGGGCACAACCATTGGCGCTGGTTGAGAAACCGTCATAGGAGGAGATACAGCAGGCGCTGGGGCTGGTGATCTTGAAGCTGCGGGTCTAGGCGGAGCCGAAGATTCAGGCTTAGTGATAGGTTCAGGCTGGAGTTGTTGCTGTTGATCTTGGAATGCCAGACGGCTTTTCAGTTCAGCCGTCTCATCGAACGTTGGAGGCGTTGTGGGTGTCGGAGTTGGCGGCTGAGTCGCTTGTCGAACGGGTTGTTTGGGTTGAAGGAAACCAAACCACAATATAGCTCCAGCTCCCATAGCTGTTCCGACCACTGTAACCACTGAACCCAATCGAATGCTGGCACGTTCTGCCAATGGACGCTCTACGGCTTTTTCTTGATCTTGCTTCAGCCGATATTCCTCTGAAATCAACTGCGGAGTTTTAGGGTTAAACCCTGCTAACTGATGTTCTTCCTCTGGGGTAAGGTCATCGTTATCGGGCAACTCAGTCAGGGTTGAAGTTGTAAAGGGTTTACCATTGCCGTTTGGAGGCTGAGCAGAGTTTGGAAGTGCTTCAGACCCTTCATCAAGCTCATTGGATTCAAACTGCCGATTTGCATTCGTCATGATTGTCCTCGCTGCACTACCGCTGCTGGGGGTTGAACTCGACAATTCGGGTAATTTGAAGACCCGCAGCTCGCATTTCGTAGATTTTGCGTTCTACTAGAGGTGCATCGGCTCCAAGGGGCGATCGCGGCACCTCAACCGCCTGCAATGTAAAGGTGCGGTTGAAAGGAATCCGTTCATCTTTACCCGTCGTGCGGTCGATCAGTACCCGTGTCGCCACCAGATCTACTTCCCATTCGCCAGGGCGAACTTCTCTCGGTTCCGACAGGTAGGAGATAATCGTTGTGCTCCGAATCTGCCCTGAAAAAAGCGCAGGTGGAACCAATTCTGCAATCTTGGATAGAGACGCTTTAGCAAACTCCGATTCCAGCAGCAATGAGGCAAACCAGGACTTGGTTGGAATGCGCTTGTTATTGCCAACTCGGACCCCTCGATCGGGTTCATTTGTGCCAGGAATCTTTTCATCCCAATTGAATGTCAGAGTTGTCCAATCACTGACAACTTTCTGAATCACTGATGGATAACGCCAATTTTGCTCTTGTTCGGAGACATAAATTGTTTCACCATTCACCAACTGAGCAAAAGTTGTTTTCCGTTCCGCAATGCGATTCACTCGAAAAGCAGTAAATAGAGTCAAGACAAAAATCAAGCCGTTGAGGACAGTCAGACAGATGAAACACACTGCCAGCAAGTTCTTTGCTTCAGGTAAGAGTGGAGCTTGAAGTCGTTTAATCTGCATCATTACCCCCGTCGTATCAGCGCAATACTGGTCACTGTACCGATCGCATTGCTAAAAGTATCAATCAAAGTTTTCACGTTGGATGAAATGCCGTTATAAAGTGCAAAGCCACCACCACCCGAGACCAGAACCGCCAGCCCCGGTGCAAAGATGCTGAGGAAAAAGAGAAACGCCACATCCGACACCAGCTCTGCCCCAGACTTAACCAGCACTACAGCGGTTAATCCGACCACAATGTTGTAACCCAGTTGAATCCCAAACAGAGTGATGAATCCGGTTAACCATGCCCAGATTGGACGACCTTGCAGTGGAAGAAGTGAGAGTCCGATCGCGATTGGAGCAAACAACGCCGTCAGCAGCAGCGCCGCTTCTAGGATATTGACAAATCCCCATTGAAGGGCATAGAGGATAAACCGGATGATGGGAATTGCAGTGTCTCGAAATACGCTACCAGGATCTGTTGTTAATCGCACTGCTGTGCTGATCTGACCGGGCAATGACGCATTCCATAACGCCTCACCAAACGCACGTAACGGCTCTAGGGGTGATCGCGCCTGTCGTTCCGCTTCAGCCACGATCGCCTGTGCCTGCTCTTGCTTTGCGTTCCAACACTCAACCAGTTCAGTGCCAACTTTGCCCTGACATTCACTGTAAAGACTTTCAAGCTGCTGCTTGGCAATGCCGGTGATCGTCACATTAGAAATAGCATCGCGAAAGGTCAATTCACCCATCTGGAGGTCGCTCAAAAATTATTTTGCTATCATATGGTGGTTATACCAATTTAATGTGAAGCCGCATAGAAAAGTGCTTCTAGAATAAAGTCGTAAGCAGACACCGACATCACTTGATCTGTCGTCAATTGATCAAATAATTCTTGAACTCGTTCCCGCAGCGCTTGCAGAGACGGAAAA
>JBBSFA010000124.1:0-7215 GCA_038239185.1 Elainellales cyanobacterium
ACAAGCAGGATGCTCATCAGGAGCCAAACTCGAAAAGTTTGTAGATTTTGTGGCAGTGGGATGCTGAACATTTGAACTCCCAGCAAGCCCCTGAAAAGAATTACCCTTTTGATGCCCATTCTTAGCGATCGTGCTGCTGAGGCTAACCTCAAGTGCAGCGAGTTGAGCAAGTTGAGCTACAGGAATCTGCTGAAAGGATGCCATTAAACCAGTTTGGTCTTCGGGCACTACCGGAAATCCTTCAGACCAGTGCATCGGTTCGCTTAAAAACCCGCTCCACTTACCACTGATTTGATGCTTGCCGCAGGGCAATTTGATCGGTCGTCCTGATGCTTTGCCATCGATCGCGGTTGTTGCTGTAGCGGGATAAATCTCTTTCGGCTTGTAATCAGCTAAAGAACAGAGGTTCTGCAATGCTTTAACCCAGGTGGCTCCAGGCAAAGGCATATCAGCAAATAACCATAGATGGAACCCACGACGACCACTAAATTCCAGATAAGCAGGGAGTCCTTGACTAGTAGCGACTTGTTGCACTCTTTGCGATAGACTCAGCACCTCACGCAAAGTCTGCTCATTACTGCCATCCTTGGGGGCATCAAAATCAATACAGCCTGCTTTAGCGAGATTTGTACCCGGTTGCAGAAGCCGTACTGAGATAATCGGATTGCCCTGAAGATGAGCCTCTACCACATCAGGCGCAAGGGCATGATCATATTGAGATTGCAAAATATCAGCACTCTGCCACACGCTGTAAAGCTGCTGATGCTCATGGAGAATCAGGCGGTAGAGATGCTGTAAAACGGTGGTGGTTTCTAACATGCGGTTCGACTACACAAAATCGGTAATGACATCGCGAATGCGATCGCCCCTACTTGGGCGCATTGGATGCGGTTGCCGGGATTAATTTGAAAAACATAGGCGGCGGGTGAATTTTTTGTCTTTTTGAAAGCGTAACCCCCTGTTTCCGCAAAACAGGGGGTTACAAGCTGATCGATCTTATTGATCTGATCAGATGTGTAACCATCCTGAAATGCCTTGCTGTATAAACGTTCTGAAAATTTAAAGTCACAAGTATAGGAAACTAAAGTCACCTGTAGGGGGTACTGAAGTCACAGCGATAGGAAATTAAAGTCCCATCCAGAGGAGCTTATTTCCGCAAAACTTGTAACCAAAATGATCTGAAGTCTAGATCTGATGCTAGTTACAGGAGAGTTACAACTGATTGGGACTTGGGGCTAAATCGCAAGTCACGACTGGGGGAGACTGATGTCACAGTTAGGGGACTGTAACCATCAGCAATTTAAGCTAATTGCCTTTTATACCAGTGGTTACAATGGAGTTACGATTTGGTTACAGAGATATCAGCAAAGCAAGTTCTGGGTTCTAGCTCTAGTGAAATCGTAGATACATCTAGCGTCTTATTGCTCGAAATATCACTAGATGTAGGTGCAATCAATGAACAACCTATAGGAGCTTTACGAATCCCGCTTGCTCAAAATGGCGATCGCTCGTAAATGCCTGATTGATTTGTTCACTCAGCATGACAACAAAACTAGTACAGTCGGTGAGTCCCCAATCTTTATCTAATCGTTGACTGTAAAGCGTCCAACCATCCGCCAGCAGGTCTTCATTGAGGGGAATGATGCGTAAAATGGGAGCCTGTCGCAGGCGATTGATGAACTGGATAGTATTGGCTCGGAGGTTTGGAGCGCCAAGGGCATCTGCCACTTCCAGTAGAACAAATTCAGTTGTCACCAGTCTTGCTTTTTGGGTGAGCAAGTCACTCATAATTTGGTCTGCACTAATGTGCAACTCGTCATCAGCGTTGGCGAGTGCAATCCATGCGGCTGTATCTACAAAGACTTTCACCTCAATCTTCTTGTTTGGGTGCGCCGTGGAGATAGTGATCATGTTGGTGGGCTAAGTCACCAATGCCTGTATGAACCTGGCAGTCCTTTATGAGTTGAGCAAAGTTACTCCAGGCTGAATCAGCGATCGCTGATTCATTCTCCTCTTGTAAAAATACAATGATCACCTTTTGCCCATCTCGTCCAGTGATAGGCTGATTAAGCTGAACGACACCATTTTCAAAAGTCCCTTCTATAGACAGCATGGCTTTTCTATACTCTCCTTCCCAATTGTCGCTTAACTAATGAGGGGTTGGGGGAGCTATAAGTCCCGCGCTGTAATGGTACTCCGTTCAGCGTCGGGATACATGGACTCCCCGCGCTGATTGAGGGGTTCGATGCCCCGACAATCGGCACGCCATGTAAAGCTTTTATCAAACGTTCTAACAGCAGAGTAATTTCTGTTAGAATTGGAGAATGTTGAATTTGACCTACAGCTACCGAGTTTATCCAGACCTTATCCAAGAGACGCAAATGCTCAATTGGATGGAGCAATGCCGCCGCGTTTACAACTACGCTTTGGCAGAGCGAAGAGACTGGATCAATTCGCGTAAATGTCAGGTCAACGCTTGCAGCCTCAAACAGGAATACATCATTCCGGCTGACGCACCCTACCCTGATTACTACAAACAGCAGAACGCTCTGACCAAAGCGAAAGAGACGATTCCAGAACTGAAGGTAGTTCATTCTCAGGTTTTGCAAGATGCCTTGAAACGACTTGATAAGTCGTTCAAGTTCATGCAGGAACGCGGGTTTGGCTTCCCTCGCTTCAAAAAGTTTGGTCAGTATCGTTCGTTCGTTTTCCCGCAGTTCAAATCGAATCCAGTTAACGGATTCGAGATCAAGCTGCCGAAAATTGGCGCAATGCCCATCAACTTGCATCGACCTATCCCAGACGGGTTTGAGGTCAAGCAAGTGCGGGTCGTGTGTAAGGCATCGGGTTGGTACGCTCAACTGATTCTGCAAGCTGATGTTTCTGCTCCCGAAGTCCTGCCGCAGGGTGAACCCATTGGGATTGACTTGGGATTGGAAAAGTTCTTGGCGGTTTCGACCGGAAAGTTGGTAGAACGCCCTCGCTTTTTTCGAGATTTGCAAGGCAAGCTTAAATGGCTGCAACGCAAATTGAAAAACAAGAAAAAGGGTTCTACCAACTATCGCAAAGTACAAGCCAAGATTCGCGCCCTGCATGAACACATTCACAACGTTCGCCGTGAATTCCATTTCCTGACGGCTCACACACTTTGCGACATTGCTGGGATGATCTTTGCCGAGGATTTGAACCTCAAGATGACCAGTCGCGGCATGTTGGCAAAGCATTGTTTGGATGCCGCTTGGGGTAGCTTCCTGGACATCCTCAAGTGGGTTGCCTGGAAGCGGGGAGTTTATTTTGCCAAGGTTGACCCCAACGGGACAAGCCACACTTGCCCTCAGTGTGGAGCGCATACCGGGAAGAAGGAACTCAGCGAACGGGTGCATCATTGCGGTGAATGCGGATATGTGACGGATAGAGATGTTGCAGCCGCTCAAGTGGTGATGCAACGTGGATTGACAGCCGTTGGACAGACGGCAATGCTGCCTGTGGAGGAAGGTTGCTTGGGAACCCCAATGAAGCAGGAAACCCCAACCGCGAGGAAGGGAAGCCCGCGCTCTACCCGCTAGGGTAGAGCGTCGGGAGGATGTCACAACTCTTATTTCTGTTTTCAAGCAGGCATCGCTCAAGTCACAACTAGGGGGCATTGATGTCATCAAAAGGGGAAGCTTAAACCGCTAAATTTCTATGAAACCTGTTTATATCAGTGGTTACAGAAGGTTACAAAGAAAAGCGATCGCCCTTCCTGCTATTTGAAGTCACCGCTAGGGGGTGCTAATGTCACGACTATAGGACTTTAACGAAGGTAAAAACAGACTGAAACCTTTATTTGGTAGTAGTTACAGTAGGGTTACAAGTCTTGTAACCAAGTTCAATTGCATTACTGAATGCCCAGAACCTGACGTAGCAAGCTTTGATCTTCATCCACTGCTCGACGGCGATCGCTCTCAACCAACTTCACCCAACTGACACTCTTGCCGATCGTGGTGGCAAGCTGGGCTTGAGTCCACCCCTTCGCCTGACGGGCAGTTTTAACCGTCATTCCATCCAGTTCAGCCGCAGGCAGTAGCGTTTTTGCTGTGGTGCCCTTAACCGTTTTATTAGGCTTGTTTCGCGTAGAACTAGCACCTGATGAGACTCGGCTAGTTTTTTCAGTTCGTCTGGTTTCAAGTTCATCCAAACATTCCTGAATCTGCATTGGCAGCCGGAAGGTGAGCTTTGCTGGAAACCAGTGCTTAGAAATGTAACTATCCGGTAGCCACTTTGCCCCCAAGAGCTGCTGGTTCCGCTCTTTAGTGGGCAGGGCTGCTATCTCATCGGGTAGGCTCCAGACGGGTCTAAGCCATAGGGGATAGGTTTCATCATCGAAGTCGATGTCAATCTTGAGGTTATCTTTGAGGGTGAGCAGGGCATTGTCTACCGATTCCTTCAATTTCCAACCATAGCGGCGGTCAGACAATGCTTTCTCAATGTCATTGCTGGGTAAAACACTTTCCAATAGACTTTCAACGGTATAAACCCCATTCGGACGGGAACGGCTATTCTGAATCAGATACAGCGCCATGCTGGTAGCCATTTTGCGCCGATGAGGATCGATGTCAAAGACTTCTTTGGGGATCAGTCCATACTGATACAGCGCTTTCCGCTGCTGTGCGCCCTCCCGGTTTAGGAAGCTGTGAGTCCACAGCCCCGGCTGCACCCGGATCACCACTTCATGCAGTTCCTCGGACTCCCCATCGACATTGGGTTGGGTGTATTCCTGGACGCTGACAATCCAGAGCAAGCTCCGCTCTCGAACGCAGAGATCCATGTCACCTTCAAACCAGTGGATGACAGCACCTAACGTCCCTACAACCCACGCCAAATCGGCAACTGCCTTGAGCTTCTGTGACTTAGTGAACTTGTTGCTGTTGTGGACTTTGAGTGTTTTGATCAGATCCGTACCGAGGAGATGAAACGGCTCTTTCCAGGGTTCAGACTGTAAGGAAGCGTAGGTGGCAAAGACAGCATGGAGGCGAGCTGCCATCACTCCGTATTGCTCCAGGATTTCACGCTCTGCCTGCGTAGAAATGGACTCTGCTTGGTGCTTTTGCTTGTTCAGGACGTAGAACTCGATGTAGCGCCCTTTGCCAAAGTGCTTTTGGAAGTAAAGGCGTTCTTGCCCATACTCGCTCCAGTCCGGCGGCTTTAAAAAAGCCTGTGTGGCACTGATGACAGGTGCTCCACTGGCAATCATCTCCATTGACTTAGTGGTAAATAGAGGGGGTTCCGTTCGAGGCAGGTTGCGCGGCTTGCGGATTTTAGTCCGCGTGGACTTGGTGGGAAGCACTTCTACCTAAGTTAATTCTAGCTGGGTGGTGGTTTCGAGGAGGGGAGTGCTGTCCTCGCGATCGCTGGGTTTAGGTTGCATCATGGCTCAATCTTTGAAAAGAGTTATACAAAAACCAAAACGCCATACTTATGATTCTTATAAGGTAAGAACCTCTGCCCTTTTCAACGATCAAGTAATTTGCTAACCTGTCAGTAACGGGCAGGTTGCAACCTATCCCACCGGGAAGGGCATATCGTTGATATGGTCGTTCTGGCCTTAACCGAAACATCGAAAGCACCAGGACTTCACCCGCCAAGACGATTTCCTGGTGTTCTCAAGCTTTAAAGGGCATGGGATTTTAGGTTTTCCATCATCAATTTGGGCTTACTCGATTCCTTGGACGGAAAGCATTCCGCGAGCAATGCGCTCAATAAATTCGGAACGAGACAGAGAGAATTCAGCGGCTAACTCGTCCAGCTTTTCAACTCCGGTGGGAGTGAGTGCAATCATGGGCGGCTTTTTGAGTTCCCCATAGAGCTGATCTCGCCCTTTCCGCTTTTGTTTTTGAGTCTCCATAGCTACGGTTACTAATCTTATATAAGAAATTACCACGGACTGCCAAGAATAATAGACTAGAACTGTCCATCTGGATAGAGTTATTCCCTGATCTCGTAACCAACTGGATGCATCTGCCCTCTTTTGTGCTCCAAGCGATCACTCCGACTGAAGAATGCTGACTGGCTGTGGGGTAAGAAGGTTGCGAATGGACGATGGGCAAGTTTTTAGAGGGTTTCGATCGCCCAAGAAAAGCTGATGCTCATCAATCCTATGGAGAAGCGATGACATCATCAAGGATGATCGCAGATAGATTTGGAACGTTGCGGAATGCGCGATCGTTGGTCAAGAAAAAAGCACAGGTTGTACTGAGGGCAGTTGTGGCGTGGATCGCATCTGGTGTTTTCAGATTCGTAGTTGCTCTCAGTGTTGCAGCATCTCTGAGTATCTTTTGTGAGATAGAAATAAGCTGAATATCTGTCCCTAAAAGGAGTTCCTCATAGGTTTGAACAAGCTTTATATCAGCCTGTTTGAGGGGCATCACTAAAGTTTCTAAGAGTGTCAGTTCACTAGTCATCAACCTGAGTTCACCCGTCTTTAGCTTAAGCCACATCGGTTCCAATGTTGGGAAGTAGTTTGGGAATTTCTCGATGCTGTAAATGATGATCTGAGCATCGACGTAAACAAGGCTCGACGACTGAAAATTTAGCGTTCCCATGAGTCTCTCTCTGCCCGAAGATATTGATCCACTTCCTCAGCGGTTTTGAAAAGTTTCTGGTGTTCACGCGGTTGGTTAATAATGTCTATTGCAGAGAGGGCTGGGACAGCGGGTTTTTCTGGCAGAACAATGAAAACCTCAACCTCTTCACCTGCTGATTCAGGGGGTAATTGAAGTTCGATCCTGCCATTTGGCAGAACTTTAGTCGTGATTCGTATCGCTGATTGCATCACTTTCTCCATTTTCAACCGTTCCCAGTACTTTCAGTATTGCTTTCTCTACTTCTATTTAAGCCTTTGACGACCCTGTTGTTCATGCCTGAAGCAGAGCCTACTTATCTGCTTGGCTCGGAATGTGCCCCTTAAAAGGCGATCGCTGCTCTTCAAATCTCTGAACATGCCCCTTGAAAAGCGATCGCTGCTCTTACAAGCTCCAAACTTGTACCTCAAAAGGTGATCGTCGGACTTCAGAACCCGAAACTTGTGCCTCAAAACCTACCCCTGTTAAGGTGACTCTTTGTACTACTCCTGGTTCAGCAATCGAGCGGTCGCCACATGGGGATGTTTGGGATCAAATTGCTTCTTGATCCTTGGTTTCTTGGGTCCACGTGGAGATTTGCGAAAGCGTTTGAGAT
>JBBSFA010000125.1:0-7200 GCA_038239185.1 Elainellales cyanobacterium
AGATTTGCGGCTCAACCAGATGGTATGTCTGGAGTGTGGACATCATCTGCGCGTGTTCAGCGACGAGCGAATTCGCCAGTTGATCGATCCGGGAACCTGGCAGCCGCTCGATGCCGCAGTCAAGCCCGTTGACCCACTCAACTTCCGCGATCGCAAATCCTACAGCGATCGGCTGCGAGACACCCAAGACAAAACGGGCTTGATTGACGCGGTGCAGACTGGGCTGGGGCAGATCGACGGCAACGGGATTGGGCTAGGCGCAATGGACTTTCGGTTCATGGGCGGCAGCATGGGATCGGTCGTGGGCGAAAAGCTGACCCGGATGATTGAAGCAGCGACAGAGCGCCGCTTCCCGGTCGTCATCCTCTGTGCCTCTGGCGGAGCCAGAATGCAGGAAGGAATGCTAAGCCTGATGCAGATGGCAAAAATCTCGGCGGCTTTAGAGCGGCATCAAGCGGCACGACTGCTCTACATCCCCGTGCTGACCCACCCGACCACGGGCGGCGTAACGGCAAGCTTCGCCATGCTGGGCGATATTATTCTGGCAGAGCCAAAAGCAACGATCGGCTTTGCAGGCAGACGAGTCGTAGAGCAAACGCTGCGCGAGAAACTGCCGGACGATTTCCAGACCTCTGAATATCTGCTCACCCACGGATTTGTAGATGCGATCGTGCCGCGAACGCAGCTCAAGAAAACGCTGGTGCAGTTGATTGGTTTACACCAGTCGCCGCCGCAACCGCTGGCACATATGCCGCACTTGGTGCAGCCAGACACCGTTGCCGCTCAAAACGGTTTATTCTGAAACGCTTCATCTTGAACTTTCCAGCCTGGGTTGGTTGCCCGATAGATGGCGATCGCCAGTCTGGTCTTGCTAGCGTGGGAGTTGCACTACCACTGCGGTTCCGGTTGCGGTAATCAGCAGCAACGCCCCCGACTCATCAACGTTAATCGTGCCTGTATCTACCTCAATTCCAATCACTGCATTTGCGCCTAAGCGCGCCGCACGCTGCTCAAGTTCTGCCAGTGCATCCTGGTGTCCCCGCTCAAAGACGCGCTCGTAGCTGGCAGTTCGTCCGCCAATGATGTCGCGGATGCCCGCAAAGAAGTCGCGGAGGGCATTGGTTCCGTAAACAACTTCGGCTGTAACCACGCCCAAGTAAGACTCCACGATCGCCCCTTGAATCACATCAGTTGTTGATAGAATCATCTACTGTCCTCCTTACTTAACCCTAAAAATTCTTCTCACACAGCGTTCCCCTATGACACTATCATTCAAGCCCTTGACCGTGAAGCGTTCTTTCATCTGGGCAGCTAGTCTCATACTGTTAGGCGGATTCCCTTTCGTGCCTCAACGGGTCGATGCCCAAGCCAGTCAGCTTAACCAGGGATCAGCCAGTCCAGCGCCAGCCAGTCCAGCGCCAGCCAGTCCGGGGCAAGCGAATCAAACCAACGACCAGCACCTCTACGATCTGCTGCAACAGGGGCGAGAAAAGGTAGATGCCGGAAATCTGGCGGATGCCATCCCGCTTTACGAAGAAGCGGCTCGCCTCCAGCCCGATAACGCCCGCATTTTTTCAGCGATCGGCTTTTTGCAGGCGAAGCAAAACAACTACCAGGCGGCAATAGATGCCTATGAAAAGGCGATCGCACTGGATGCCAAGAACGGCGACTTTTACTATGCGCTGGGCTTTAGCAAAGCCAACTTGGGCGACAACCAAGGAGCCGCCGATGCCTACCGTCACGCTACTCAGCTCAACCCAAAAAATGTAGAAGCCTTTGTCGGGTTGGGCGTAGTTTTAGCCCGCGAAGGAGACTTTGCTGGAGCGATCGAGGCCTATCAGCAAGTGCTGACCAGCCGCCCCAACGATGCCCAACTCTATGAGTTTATTGGCGCTGCCTACACCCAAGAAAAGCAGTATCCTGAAGCGATCGCAGCCCTCCAGAAGGCAGCGCAGCTCAATCCACGCCAGGGCAGCATTTACTTGAATTTGGGGATTGCGTTGCTCAATTCTGGCGATACCGCGAGCGGCATGGCAGCCTTTGAAAAAGCCGCCGCGCTAGACCCGCAAAATGGCATGGTGCATTTGCAAATTGGCGATATGTTCCGGGAGCAAGGCAACGAAGATCAGGCGATTCAGGAATATGAACGAGCTTTGTCGGTGCAGCCGGATCTGAAGGAAGCCCGTGCAACTTTGGGCGAAATTTACCTGAAGCAAGAGGATTACCTGCGGGCGATCGTGGAGTATCGCGAACTGACTCAGCTCTCGCCGCAAGATGCGAGTGCTTTCTTTAACTTAGGCAAAGCGCTAGCCGGACGCGATCGCAAACCTGAAGCGATCGAAGCCTACCAGAGTGCGCTGGATCTCTATCAGCAGCAGAACAACAGCGATGGGGTTAAAAAAGCTAAAGATGCGCTGCATGATCTGAAGTAGGCTGATGTGCAGCTAAATCTCACTAGAGACGCTAGACGATCGCGCCTAAACTGCGGCATAGTGAACTTCACAAGCCTATTTCAGTTGACTTGTTCTGTCTGAATTTATTGCCGATCGCTGCTCTATGCTCCAGTTCATCGCCAAACTGCCGCGTCTGCTCACTTTGGGCTTAGCCTTTCCGTTGATTTTTCTCAACGGCTGGCTGCTGCTGATCTTCGTCCAGGAGCTTCAGCCCCTTTTCAGCATTTTGATCACCGCCACGCTGCTTGCCTTTTTGCTGGATTACCCGATTCGATTTTTGGTCGATCGGGGCATGAAGCGAGGCATTGCGGTGACTTTGGTGCTGCTGCTGTTTTTGCTGCTGCTAGGGGTGCTGGGGGTGTTCCTGGTGCCGCTGATCCTGCGGCAAGCCAACGAGCTACTGACGCGGCTGCCAGAGTGGATTAAATCGGGGCAGCAGCAGCTCAAAACGCTGGAATCTTGGGCGGTCGCGCAGCAGTTGCCGATCGACCTCAGCACTGCCTTCAATCAGCTTGTGGCGCGTTTGACGACGGGGCTGCGATCGCTGACGAGTCAGGCGTTTGGGCTGGTGTTTGGGGCGATCGGCAGCGTGGTGAATGTATTTCTGACTTTGGTCTTCACGATCTTTTTGGTGCTGCGGGGCGAAAGCCTGTGGAGCGGCATTTTGGGCTGGTTGCCCGCTCGCTGGAATGATCAGATTCGGCAGGCTTTGCCGCTCAACTTTGAGCGCTATATCGTTGGTCAAACCACCATGGCGGTGATCATTAGCCTCTGCCAGATTACGGCATTGCTGTTTTTGCGAGTGCCGCTGGCGCAGCTCTTTGGGGTCGGGATTGGGGTTGCCAGTCTGGTTCCGTTTGGCGGCACGACGACCATTTTGATTGTCAGCTTGCTGCTGGCATTGCAAAACTTCTGGCTGGGAGTCAAGGTTTTACTGATTGCGATCGTGGTGAATCAAGTGATCGAAAACCTACTGGCTCCGCGCATCTTGGGCGAACTGACGGGACTAAATCCGGTCTGGATGCTGATCTCGCTCGATTTGGGCATTAAGCTAGGTGGGGTTTTGGGCTTAGTCGTCGCGGTGCCGATCGCCAGCTTTATCAAAGCCACTGCCGACAGCATCCGTACCCAGCCTGACCTGCTCTTAGATTTACTGAAGCAAGGCTTTTCCGAAGGGGCAGGCGATCGCGATTTGCCGATCGGATCTGCGGTGGTGGTTGCTGAATCGACTGAGGGGTAGTTGAGCAGTGGCTCTAAGACTTGAAGCTGGGAAAGAAGCTTTATGAATATGGCTTTAGAGTTGGAGCAAGGGTCAATTGTTCAAGATGCCGGATTGACAGTTGAAGAGTTTCGTAGACTATTGTAGGCTTCAGGCAATTGTTCGATTCTGTAAGGCTTTTGGCAGTTAAAATCTATAGGCAATCCCCTCGCTGAAGAGGGTTGCTTTGGGACTCTCGATCGCTATGAAGCATTTACAACATATGGAACAGAGCAATACCGCAAGACCCAATCGAGGCAAGTATCTCAGAACATTCATTCTCTTTTTCCTGTTGTTTGCCCTCTTGACAAAACTAGGCGCTGGCAGTTGGAATGATGGCTCTAGGATGGCTCAGATTCAGTCTTTGGTGGAACATAGTTCATTTGTGATTGACGGATCTAGCTTCGCGGATACTGGAGATAAGTATTTCTTTAACAACCATTTTTATTCTGATAAACCGCCGATCTTGGCTTTGTACGCATCGCCCTTTTATCTGGTGTTGAGAGAATTAGGGCTTTCTTTTGAAAGTCATCCCAAGTGGGTTTATTATCTGGTCACACTGTGGTCGATCGGCGCTCTGTCCGCTTTGGGACTAACGGTGTTCAGAAAAATCCTGGCAGAATTGCTTCATGTCAGCGAGGAATGGGCAGACATTGTTACCTTGATCACTGGCGCAGGAACGCTGATCTTGCCCTATTCTATTCTTTTTAATAATCATGTTCCCAGTGGAGTTTTAATCCTCTTGGGAGTTTATTACCTGCTTAATATCAGGAGAGATGGCAAGCTTGGGAATGCTGTCTGGTCTGGGATCTTCCTCTCTCTTGCTGGAAGTATTGATATTAACTGTTTCCTATTTATTCCTTTTATATTGATTCTCTTTCTGAGGAAATCATTAAAAGCTGCGATCGCCTTTTCGATCGCTTGCATTCCCTTTATTGCGCTGTATCTGTTCTTAAATGTATATACCTCTGGTAGCTTGATGCCACCCGCAATGAATGCGCCCCTCTGGAATTATTCTGGCTCTGCTTTTAATCAGGAAAGTCTTTCGGGTTTAGCGCAACATAAAACCCTGCATGATGTTTTGCTTTATGGCTTCCATATGTTAATCGGAAGGCGAGGGCTAATTACCCATACGCCGATCTTATTGGTTTCTATCATCGGTCTTTTAGTGATCTATCGGAAAGATCGACGATTCCAGTACAGAGCAGAATATGGCTACCTCTTAGCTGCCATTCTCCTGTATCTCGGTATCTACATCCTTCGGACTACAAACTATAGCGGTTGGTCATTTGGGGTTAGATGGTTTGCTTCGATCATGTTAATTGCGTGCCTGCCGATCGCCGCGCTTGAAAGTCAAGTTCGATCGTCTAAGCCAATCAAAATGTTCTTCGTGGGTCTTGCCTGCCTCTCAATTCTAATTTCTATCATTGGCACACATAGTCCATTCACTCCGATTACTAGCCCTGATGTAGAGGAACATTTACACCAGACCGACACAGTGAGTGCTAGTATCTATCTGATTTTGACCGATTCGTCTCCTACTGCTTCGATCGATCTGGTCAGACTCATCGCAGCAACTTTCATCCTCTATTTCTGGCTGTATCGATCGGTCAAGCAGCTAAAACCGATCGCCTGAACTTTTAACTTATTCTTACCTGTCATGTCTACTGCCATTTCGCCTCCTGTTGCCCTGACGATCGCTGGCTCTGATAGCGGCGGCGGCGCAGGGATTCAAGCCGACTTGCGAACCTTTGCCTTTCATTTGGTGCATGGAACCAGTGCGCTCACCTGTGTCACCGCTCAAAATACGTTGGGTGTGACGAGAGTGGATGCTTTGCCGCCAGAGTCAGTAACAGCGCAAATTGAGGCGATCGCATCCGACATTGGGATTCAGGCGGCAAAAACGGGAATGCTGCTTAATCAGGCAATCATCGCGGCAGTTGCAGATCAGATTGCGGCGATCGGCTTATCTAATTTGGTGGTTGATCCTGTTATGGTTTCGCGGACGGGCGCGCCATTGATTGACGAGGCGGCGATCGCTACCTTGCGCGATCGACTGATTCCGCTGGCTGCCATTCTCACGCCCAATCGCTACGAAGCCCAAATTCTCAGCCACAGAGAAATCACTACCTTGGAGGATATGCAGCAGGCGGCTCAGACTATTCGATCGCTGGGAGCTAAAGCGGTACTTGTAAAAGGCGGCGGCATGGGGGGCAATTTGCGCGGGGTCGATGTTTGGTTTGACGGCAATCGCCTAGAAACGCTGAAAACTGAAACGGTAGACACGACGGATACGCACGGGACAGGCTGCACTTTGTCGGCAGCGATCGCGGCGAATTTGGCGATCGGGCAAGATGGATTAACTGCCGTCAAAAATGCCAAGCGCTACGTCACCAGCGCACTCCAACATGCGCTGAGAATCGGGAAAGGGCAGGGTCCCGTTGGGCACTTCTTTCCACTGCTGACTGGTTCACCGATTTCAGCGCCATAAAATTGCAGCCCTGCTGTATGTTTGGCATTGCTCAATACCAACTTTGTTCGCAAATTATGCTTTACTAAACTTGGGGTGTTTGGCAGAATGATGTGCTAAATATTCGGTTGTTTTGCCGAATGTTGGGCTGTTCTGCAAGGAAGTCTTTAAGGTAGTTGGGCAGCGCTAGTATTGCTATGCGGCTTTTTCCGATCGCGGAAAATTGCCTAGATATTTCGATCGAGTTTATGTCGAAAGCAGTAGAGCGACATGCTGCTAATTTTGTATAAATTGATCAGGCGGTTTATTGATCCTTGCGGATCGGCGATCGCCAGCTTTTGCTTCCAACTTTACACTTCGTCCACAACGGATGTGATGTAAAAAGCAGATGCAGCTAAGAATGTGAAATGACCCGAAAGGTGGATCTCACTGGGTTTTCGGGCACGGTGTTATTATACTTTATGTGAAGTTTATATTGATTTGCTTATTCTTTCGCAGTAAGAAGTTTTCGTAAAGCTGATCGCTTAAGTCGCCTCCATTCTGCAAAAGCAGTCTATTGTTTCAGTGTAAACACTGACGCTTAGCAGTTTTAGGCTGAAGTTTTCTATAAAGATTCCTCAGTGTTTATATGGTGTTGATACGGCTAATTTCTTGTTAGGGCACTACCGAAATGAATGACTCTCCCGTGCTGGCAGCAGCGAGTCAAGTTTGTCCGCTGATTCTTGAGCCTCCTCATCGCTCTGCCCTGTCCTGGACGAAGCGGACGCTGGACGTGATTGGCGCACTGGCTGGACTGATTGTTTTAGCCATTATCTTTTTGCCGATCGCGATCGCCATCAAACTCGACAGCCCTGGTTCTATTTTCTATAGCCAGATCCGCTATGGGTTGCAGGGTCGTCCCATTGTGATTCGCAAGTTTCGCTCCATGGTGCAGGATGCCGATGCACTCAAGGCAAGTGTGCCGAACGAAGTCGAAGGCTTTTTCTTCAAAAATCAGCGAGACCCTAGAGTCACCTCGA
>JBBSFA010000126.1:0-7195 GCA_038239185.1 Elainellales cyanobacterium
CGCGGCTTGCCATTCAATCTGGATTTGCACTCGATCAAGTGAACCTGCTTGCCGAACGCAGAGTCGAGATCGAGGCAGAGCAATGGCTGAGTCAGATTACCCGCCAGATTCGCGATGCTCGCAGCTCAGAGGAAACCCTGGAAGCAACGGTGCAGCAAGCTCGACAGGTGCTAAAAGCCGATCGCGTTTTGTTCTTCCGCCTAGAACCCAACGGGGAAGGCACGGTCGCGGCTGAATCTGTAGCGGCTGGGTTCCCAGAAATTCAAGGGGTGCAAATAGTCGATCCCTGTTTCAAAGAACGTCACATGGATTTGTATCAACAGGGGCGAGTCCGGGCGATCGACAATATCCACCAAGCAAACTTGACTGACTGTCATATAGAATTGCTGCAACGCTACGCCGTCAAAGCCAATTTAGTCACCCCAGTGCTGTGCGATGGGCAGCTCATGGGCTTGCTGATCGCGCATCAGTGTTCCAGACCGCGCACCTGGCAACCCTCTGAAACCAGCTTCTTCTCGCGGCTGGCAACGCAATTGGGCTATGCCCTCGATCGCCGCCGTTTTGCCGTGGATGAAGCAGCCGAAGCCGAGGTAGAGCAGGCGCTAGCAAAGATCACTCGTCAGATTCGCGAAGCAGCCAGCGCCGAGATGATTTTAGAAACCACCGTTCGCGAAGCTCGACAAGTACTCAAGTCTGATCGCGTCTTGTTTTTCCGGCTGAAGCCGAATGGCAGCAGCGGGGTGGCAACTGCCGAATCGGTTGCGCCTGGGTTGCCCCAAACGCTGGGGGTTGAGATCGCCGATCCTTGCTTTAAAGATCGCCATATTAACCTCTATCGGCAGGGTCGTGTCCGCGTGATGGACAACATCTACACGGCGAATCTTTCAGACTGCCACCTAGAGCTGCTGAAACAATTTGGCGTACAGTCTGACCTAATTACGCCGATCGTCCAAGGCGGACAGCTCTTAGGGCTGTTAATTACCCATCAATGCTCCAGGCAGCGCGCTTGGCAGCCAATCGAAGTTAATTTCTTTTCTCGCTTAGCGGCTCAAGTGGGCTATGCGCTCGATCAAGTTCATCTGCTGGAGCATGTGCAGCAAGCTCGCCAGCAGCTAGAAGGGACAGTTGATCCGAGAGGCAGAGCGTTTGCCGCAGCAAACTTAGGGATCACCATGGCGGATGCCCGACAGCCCGACTATCCGCTGATCTACTGTAATCCAGCGTTTGAAGCGATTACTGGCTATTCCCAAGCAGAGGCGATCGGGCGCAACTGTCGGTTTCTTCAGGGTGCAGACACGGACGTTGCAGCGCTGGATACCATCCGCAAAGCGATCCGAGAACAGCGGGAATGCCAAGTGCGCTTGAAGAACTATCGCAAGGACGGTTCTCCGATTTGGGTTGAGTTAAAAATGGCCCCGGTGCGGGATGAACAAGGAGAAGTGACCCATTTTATCGGGTTACAGATGGATGTCAGTACAATTCAGCAAAGCGTCCAGCAAATGCGCTCAGCGACTCAAGCCCTGATTCAGGCGGCACAAGGCAACCATGCAGCTATTTCTTTGCTCTCGTCAGACGTTTCCACTCAAGCGGAATGGCTGCCGTCAGTTTTAGGGGATACGCAAGCCCTAGCCACTGCGATCCGAGAATTGGTCGCGAAGGCTCAACAAGCTCAATTGCAGATTCAGCAAGCAAATCAGATCGTGCAGTTGAACGATCAGGCAATTCACCAGACTGAATCTGAAGTTTTAGACCTGTGGGGCAGGCTGCTAGAAGCGGCTGAAAAAGTGAAGCACTTGCAGACAGCTTCTTTAAAGATCGCAGGGATGGCAAATCCCATCAATGATTTTGCAGCTCAAACGAGCATCTTGGCGATGAATTTGACCGTGGAAGCCGGTCGGACTGAGAACGGCAGCAGCCGATTGCTGCTGACAATAGCTGAGTCGGTGCGTACTCTGGCGCAACAGGCAGAAACCGCGATCGCCGAAATTCAGCAGGTCGTTGAAGAAATTCAAACAACTACTGCTGAGGCAGAGGCTGTGATGGAGGAACAAGATGAATCATTCAATACTGGAACACAGCGGCTGGAAGCCATGCGACAAAAATTCGCTGAGATGATGGCGATGAATGCCGAAAACGACCAACTTGTAGAGGAAATTGCCCAAGCAGCAGCAGCCTCTATGGATACCTCAACCACGCTGAGTAGAACCATGCAGGAAATGATGGCGATCGTCAGCCACAGCAGCGAACAATCTACAGCAGCCACTAGCACCTGCACGGAATTATTGGAGGCAGTCCAGATATTGCAAGCTAACGCCGATTCCCTCTGAATCCTCTAGTTATTTTGAACTGTTGTTTTAACTGTCGCTTTGAAGTTTAGCTCTTTCACCTTTTTCTTTTTTAATCTTTCTACCTGGGAGAAAAATGCTATGTCTTCTGGCGATAATCCCACTCGAAACATCACTCCAGATGCCAAGGTTAAGGCTTTTGCCCAAGAAGCGCTGGAGCTGCTCCAAGTGCTGGAATCAGATTTGCTGACCCTGGAAGCTGGCTATGACATCTCCAAGATTCATAACCTGGTGCAGGCAACCCATCTGCTTCAAGGAGGAGCCGCAACGTTTGGCTGGAGCGGTATTGAGACTCTGGCACGTCACCTAGAAAATACCTTCCAGACTTTCTACCAGCGCGAACTGGAAGTTGACCCACCGTTGCAGAAGTTGCTCCTGCAAGCCTATTTTTGCTTGCGAATCCCTCTGCTTGCACAAATTCTGCTAGGTAAATACGACTCAGTTGCCGCGATAACACGGGCGGAACCTGTCTTTATTCAACTGGAATCTAAACTTGGCTATGCCATAGAAGTAGCAAGTTCAGCTCGGATGATGGGATCAGAGTTAGAAATTGCTGAATCACTCTTTACCGTGGGCACCACTCAGTGGCTACAAGAGCTAGAAACCATTCTCTCTGATCTTACGGTGCAGGACTTGGCAGGAACCCTCAACAGAAAAGCAGAGGCGCTGGCAGGATTGGGAGAATACTTAAACCTGCCTAGGGTCGTGACGATCGCCCGGAATATGCTGCTCGCCCTACGAGCGTCTCCGCACCATGCTTTTGCCATTGGGGAACATGCGCTTCGTGCTTTGCATTTGGCACAGGAAACGTTGGAGCAGGGCGATCGATCTTCCACTCAGTCAGTTGATCCAGTTCAAACAACCTCAGTTGCCCCTGTCAAGACAGATGTATCGGTCATCCCCTCCCCTGAACCAGAACCACCTCGCGATCACCTGTTTGTCTGTTTGGTGGATTCTGTGATTTTGACCCTGCCATTCCAAAATATTGTTGAAATTTTTATTCCTCAAGCCGATTTGATTAAACAGTTTGATGACAAGCGATTTGTCTATTGGCGTGAGCAGATGCTGCCAGTCTATCGATTGTCAGAACTGCTGGAGTGCGCCCGTTCCTCAGCAAGTTCCAGTGCTAAGCAACATTTAACCCTTCTGGTATTTACTCAAGAGAATCAGACACTGGCGCTGGAATTAAAGATACAGCACTTAATTCAGGAGTCAGATCTGGTGATCCAGCCTCTCACTACAGCGATCGCCCGTCCACCGTACCTTGGCTGTACGATCTGGCAAGAGAGCCAACTGATCTTTGTAATTGATGGACTGGTGTTACTCAGCCAAACGATCGAATCGACCCATCCTTAATTAGCCTGGTAACCATTGAGAGTACATGAGTTTAAGATTTTTTGTGTTGCCAGGTTAATAAGTCGTCTGCTTTTCTTTAGCTCAGCATTTCACTTGCCGCCTCTATGAACAGAAAAAAGAGTAGAAAGAAAAGCCGCTTGTTCTCGATCGTTTGGCTGGGGTTGATCGGGCTAGGCGCAGTTCTACTTTTGAACCGGATTAACTCTAGCCAAGTCTGGACTTTCGCTTCGCTACCTACAGAAATAGCGACCCTGCCAGTTTCTTCGAGGACGAGTTCAGTTGCTCCGGAGAACCCAGTAGCCACTTTTGTTGCGGTGCAGCAAGTTCCTGCGGGACAATTTAACTATGGAGGAAGCAGCGCTTGGGCACCGATCCGGCTCAGCCTCGATCCGGCAGTACGAGCCGCCCGACCTGAACTACAGCTCCACTATGTTATACCTGTTTCGACTGGCGCTGACTCAAAAACAGGCATTCAGATGATGCTGGATGGCACTTTAACGTTTGCTCAATCCTCTCAGTCGCTGCAATCGCAAGACTATCGACGAGCGCAGCAGCAAGGCATTCAACTCAAACAAATTCCAGTTGCGATCGATGGGTTAGCGATTGCAGTGCATCCCAGTCTAAATCTTCCAGGCTTGACCTTAGAGCAGTTGAGACTAATCTACAGCGGTAAGATTACCAACTGGCAAGCGGTAGGAGGTCCAGATTTAGCGATCGTGCCTTACCGAAATCCTGATAATGACGTGTTGTTTGCTGAAATGCTATTAGGAGGTCAAGACTTCATAGGAATTGCAAAAGAATTTCCAACCACTACAATCGCGCTTCGAGAACTGGCAAAGACCCCAGGCGGCATTTATTATGCCTCTGCACCCCTGATCATCTCGCAGTGTAGCGTCAAACCCTTACCGATCGGTCGTGCAGTGAATCAGTGGGTAGCACCCTACCAAGAACCCCTCGTTCCTACTGCGCTTTGTACCAGACACCGCAATCAACTCAATATAACAGCGTTTAAAACGGGGGAATATCCCGTTACTCGAAGCCTATTCGTTGTTGTGAACCAAAATGGAGGTCTTGAAGAACGGGTTGGAGAAGCCTACGCAAACCTGTTACTCTCCGATCAGGGGCAAGAACTACTGACTAAAGCCGGATTTGTCAAAATTCGCTAATCTAAATTCGCTAGAATTTGGGGTAAAGGTAGCGAAGATACTGACTTGAAAATCCCCCACAATTAAGCTGCTGATGGGGAGTCTTTGGGGTGGCTTAGTCTAACGCCTAGAAGCTGCGATCGTCCCTAGACTCTATCCAATCTGCGGCTTCTGACTGCTGGCGGAAAACTCCAACTGCTTATCGAAAGTGGCGATCGAGCAGGCGGCGGGCTTCAGAGCGATTCACGGTACAAACTCCACATTTAGAACAGCGGCATATTCAGAGCCGCCACAGAACGAAATCTGCCAAACTACTGACTCAATTCGGTAAACGTCGCCGTCGATGTTCAACCACTCGCCTGCTGCTGGCACTCTCGACAAGTCCACGCCGCAAACCCGATCGCCTTCAGCCAGCACCAAACAGCTAACCATCACTGACCTCCTGAAACAGTCCACCCTAAGTCTTTCAGCGCTTCGATCGTGACTTTTTCGATCGGCATATCCACGCCATCTTTTTCGGCGTAGGGTGTCATTAGCTCAGAGCCTAAAGCTTCCTCGCTCCAATGGGCGTTGTCCGGGCTTAGCGGAATTGCACCGCCATAGCTCGCGCCAGCTAGCGTGTCGGCTTTGAATGTGTGACTCGCAGTATCCACCGCAGCAAACCAGTTGTCAATAGTGCCAAAGCCCATAACATGCAGCAGTTCATGCTCTACGGGCAAAACAGCGATCGGGTATTTCGCGTTAAGAACGATGCTTCCTTGTGTAGGCAATCCTGCGGCTGTTAAACCTTCTTGCAACGGCTTTCCTTTGGCAATCCAAGCACCTGCGCCGTCATCGTTTTGAACCGTCACTTTAACGGCGATCGTCTGGTCAGTGGTGACGATCGCGCTCAGTTTTGCGGCGGCTTCGTTAACTGCCTGCTTATCCGCTTCAGAGATGGATGGATCAAAATCAAACTGCCATTTAAGATTGCCCTGTGCTGCGGTCGTGTTGGCTGCGGTTGGTGCGGCTGCGGCTGGTGTCGCTGTGGCTTGAACCTCGGTTGATTCCAGGTAAGAAGTAGGGTCGATTGATTGTCCGTCCTTGGTGCGCTCAAAGTGCAGATGATCGCCCGTAGCATCGCCTGTACTGCCCACTTCCCCGATCGCATCGCCAGCATCGACCGATTGACCTTTCTCAACGTGAATCGCGCTCAAATGGCAGTATCTAGCGCCCGTACCATCGGCAAACTGTAGCTCTATCTCATTACCGCATCCTGAATCGGAGAGCTTGACATCTAGCACTGTGCCCGATTCAGTTGCCAGAACTTTAATCCCCTTTGCGGCGGGTAAATCCAAACCCCAGTGTTTTGTGAGCTTCCCAGTGATGGGGTGAACGCGATCGCCAAACCCTGATGATTTCTCAGCGTTGCTCCACGTTTCACCTGCGATAGGGAACACAATCTTGCCAGATACAGCGGCAACGGCTGAAGACTTTGCGCCATCTCCAGATACAATCTTTAAGCTGATCGCTTTAGACAGCGTAGAAGCGACTAGAGCGGAGCCTGCGTCTTGCCCGTGGGAATGCTCATCTGCCATTCTTTAAGCCCAGTCGTGGCGATCGTGGGCTGAACTGCGTCTTGAGTTTTTTGTCCGGTTCTAATCGCTAGCTTCTCTTGATAAATATCCTCAAGCTGGCTCTCAGTCTTCTGCCCTTGCCCATAGCTGTTACAAGGGAATGATGCCCAGATCTTCCCGACCGCACAGCTTGCACCTTTGATGTCGCCAGTCATAATCATGTCGTAAACGCCAGCGTCTTTGAGTTGCTGAATCGCAACTTTGTCCTGAGAACTTGGCGAGAAGTCTTTTAATCCCAGCCGTTGAGCTATAGGGTTATAGGTCGTTGAGAGTTCCTGGTATCTGCCCTCTGCATCAGAGCAAAGCTGCTCAAAGCAGCGCACTATGGCATGATGCCGATCGAGGTCGGGTAGTTTAGCAAAAGTGTACGCGATGTCATAAGAGTCACCCGTCCCCTCCGCCCAGGCGATCGTATCCAGGAACGCCATCACTTTTGGGTCATCGATCGCCGCTGTTGCTCTGAGGGCTGCGGCGTATTTGGAGCCGCGACGCTTGCCACATTGCCATTAGCGAGAGCGCATTCGCAACTAAGCTCACTCCATCATTGACGGGCTTCAGAGTCATGAACGCGATTGCTGGGAGACAAACGACGATCGGCAGAATCCAAGATGCAACCTTACGGCGATCGCTTTTCTGCTGGTCTTTGTACGCCTGCCATTGGGCATCAGGCGACAATTCCCAGTAGCTCGGCAATTCATCTTTGTGGATTCTACCAATCATCATCGGGACATCC